>CANRPR010000006.1 GCA_947632535.1 uncultured Clostridia bacterium
GTCTATTTCTGTACACGATGGTAAATATATTTCTTCAGCACCACAGAAAGCATAAAAACCGAGTCTTGGCACAGATGTGATTTTTGGCATTGAAATTCTTTTTACTGTAAAATTATTGTATCCTCCTAACTGAATCAGTTCCGTTGCATTCGGAAATGATATTTCAGACATATTAAAAACATTATCACCATTGCTTATATTTATTTTTTCAAAATCTTTTAAAAAGTCTAAATCCTTAAGTTTTGTGTTACTAATAGAAAAATATCTACCAGAATTATCAAAAATTTCATGTATTGAATTTGTAACTTCAAATTTTTGTAAAGAATAAAGATAATACAAACCTTGGGATAACATAGTTGCTCTTTTCGAAAAATCACCTGTAAAAGTGCCTAAGTATTTTAAGTATACTAAACCATTGGGTAGTATTGAACTATATTCTCTTGATATGTATGTTTTTGCACCAACTTTCATAACTCTTATTGTATCATGATTTGGAGTGACGTAAGTAATTTTGGGAATCTGCTTTATTACATCAACATCAGGAAAATTTCCTCCGGAAGCAAACACTTCAAATGAAGTAGAAAGAGTATACGCACTAAAATCAAGAAATCTGGTTGTTGGTAACCCGGTGAATCTTACAATATAGAATCCCGGAGTGCTATAAAAATGTGTAATATATATGGCATATTGTGACGTCCATTGACTTGTAAGCCCATCGCCCCAATCAATTGTAATATCTCCATAACTGCCGTCAGGATATGATGTGGACTGTTGTGTAAGAACAATTGTAGGTCTGTTTATATCTTTTTCTGTAATTTCAAGCAACATTGTTATTTCATAATCATCAGGGTCTGGAACTTCCGGAAACCATTCTGGATATTTCCAGCCTTCATCTTCACCGCCACCACCGGACGAAATATTTGAACACATTGCACTTGCTATCAATCCACCGCCAAACATTTTATTTCACCGCTTTTCTTATTTGTATTCCCTTTTCCATTTGGGATTTATTTTTTTATTGTCACCACTCTTTTCCCATGACACTGTTACAAAATATTTTTCATATTCATATTTTACATATGTGTCATTTATTTCTGCGCTTAATAATTTATAAGTGCAAAATAAATCACCGCCAAAAAAATATAAACCATCACCGCACGCTGTTATTTTTAATTTTGTTGATACTTCTTTTTCAGCCATCGTTTATATTCTCCATCACTGCGTTATCGTCCCAGTATATTCCGTCCTCTAATGAAATATAACCACCTTGATAACCTCGTTGTAATGCCACTTTCGTTTTTAATTGTGTTTCTGTCTGCCCTATATATTCATAGTCTGAAAGCGATTTTGTTGTGCCACTTATGCTTGCAAATATTCCTATCAACGTGAACTTATAACTTGCATTTGATAAATAAAATGTATCTTCACCAGAATAACCACTAAAAATTATTTTTGTATACGGCGAAATTAATCCGTCAATTTTTGCACTGTCACAACTGAATTCAGTTCCATAGCTTTGACCAATTTTCAAATATAAATCCCCCGTAGCTCTTATGTCACTTTCTACAAATGGACAGGTAACTTGCATTACATTTGATTTATTTTTTATATCAGCTAAATAATATATTCCATAGTCATCATATGTTTCACCATCATCAAGAACAGGATCGTTGTCATCTGTCTGACTCACTCTTATCTGCATAATTGTAGTACCGTGCAATCCAATAGTTAAAGGTGAGTAATTATCTGTTGATAACGGAAAACTCGGAGTTGTTTCATCTATTACACCAATTCTAATATTTGAATCTCCTGAATATTCAAATAATGCCGAATAATTTACAGCACCATAAACAGCAGCATATCCAAGCAATGTTCTTATATCCCAACCAGAAGCGTTATAAATGCTTTTTTGTGCAGAATGTGATGTTTTTTCTATTTCCACTGTTGTCTTGATAATTTCTGTTATTGTGTTGGCTGCCGAATCTATATGCTCTGATACTGTTGCTCCGGGCAACATTGGATATACATTATCAACATATGCCATTACATCATTTGCTGAAAAATGTGCTAAAATATTATTTTCTAAAGTAAATGAATTAATAAACCACATATATGATTTATTTTCAATTAATATCCATTCACCCGCAACTTTTTGTTGTTTATTCCACGTCAAAATAATTTGTGCATTTCTTTTTATTTCCTCTGAATTTTGATGATATAATAATGTCCCTGAAATTGTACTTGTACAACATTGCCCAATTGCATAACCACTTGAACCGGAAGAAACACTTACAGACAAGTCATTGGAAATTTCATCATCATTATATATTTCACCGCCTAATGAAATGCTATATAACCATCTTATACTCCCGTCAGGGTCAATATCATCTTCCGAAGCACTTTCTTCTGTCTCTGCAAATACCACAGTTGGAATTGTCCAAAATTCTCTACCATCGTCCGAAATAAAATATGTTGCAACAGGTAAATTATCACATCTAAAATGCTTTGTAATCTGCCCTTTTTGAGGGTCTTTATAAGTAATAGGAATATTATTTCTATAACTTTTTATTTTTTGAAATAATTCATTTATTTGTGAAGTTTCCATTGGTTCAAAATTCACTGATAATTCTCTGCTATCACCCAAATATTTATTCATTGTTTTTCCTGAAATAGACGTAAAATTTATATCACTTGCATACCGTCCATTTATATCAACAGAATAATTATTTAAATACATATCAATTACCATTTCGCCAATTGAAATGCTGAACATTTCATTCATTATAAACCACCTCACTTTTTGCAACATATTTTATTTTTAGTTTTTCAAATTTAAGTTGCCACTTTGTGCAGCTATTGAGTTTAATTGTTTTCTTGAAATTAATCCAAATTGCTGACCGTCAACCTGTAAAATTACATTTCCGTCTGGCATAGCTTGTTTAATTGCATTAATTATGTCCTGTCTTGTAATCGCTCCACCGCTTGAATGTCCTGCACTATACGCCTGATTTTGACTCGCTGTTAGCACTCTTTCACCTTTGTGTAACTCTGCAATATAACCGTCATAAGGAACATATGCTAAACCGTTTGCATGAGAACCATTAACGCCGAAAGTCGGTTTTCCTTCGCCGTGTAAAAAGTCAAAAACATCTCCACCTAAGTCTTCAAAAAAGTCTTTCCACTTCGTGGCAAGCGATTTCAATTGTTCAGGAAGCCATTCAAAAAATTCTTTGAATTCATCTTTCCAACCTTGAACCACTTCATATAGTTTTCCGCCTGCTTCTTTCCAATAGCTCATCCAACCATCTTCGCCCCAGATTGAATCGTATAAATCACTTCCTGCCTCTTCCCAGCTGTCAAACCAACCGCCTTCACCGTTGAAAAATGTATATATTTTGCCGCCAAGGTCTTGAAAAAACGTGTCCCAAGCCTTACCGAAGCTTTTTAGAATTTCAATTTGATTTTGATTTATTTCATAAAGTTTTCCACCAAATTCTTCAAAAGCTTCACTTGCACCTTCAAAATCACCTGTAAATAATTTAAAAATGCCACCAAGAACATCAAAAAGTCCTTCAAAATAAATAATCAAATTGTCTATTGATGTTCCTAAAGTATCAGTAAAAAAGTCGATCCATGGCTGCGCTAATTCAAGAAAATCATCAACAAAACCTTGAATTTTCTTTAAAACGTCCTCGCCATTTTCGTCCCACCATGTTTTTAATCCGTCAAAAATGTTAGCTACAAAATCAATTACAGGCTGTAATCTTTCTTTTGCAACTTCAAGAAATTCACCGAATTTTTCTGTCAGTGTTGTTTTTATTTTATTGAATGTCGTTGATAAAGTATTTCGGATTTTATCAAAAGAACCTTGACCAAAAACTTTATCCCAACCATTTCCGACGACTGTTAGAATTCCGTCAAACAATGTTCCAATAAAATCAAAAATATGTGAAAATATATCTTTAAAATCATCTACAAGATTTTGAACTGCTTTATCAAAGCTCTTTCTGTCACCTTTAAAAATAGACACAATTAAATCAATAGAATTTGATATTGTATCAATTATATCTGAAATTAAATCTAACAACGGAGCAACCGCAGGGACTATTGTCGTTTCAAATAAATCTAAAATTGTATTTGATAACGTAACAAAAACTTGCCCAATAAATTCAATTACAGGCTGTAAAGAATCCCACAATTTTTTCAAAGATGTCTTTATTTCTTCAATTTTCGGCGCAACTGTGTCAAATATTTGCTGACCTAAACGCTTAATTCTTTCGCCTAAATTTTTTATTTGTTCTTTAAATTTATCATTTGTTTTATATAAATAAATTACAATGGCAACTAAACCAGTAATGGCAGCAACAACCGCCAAAACAGGAGCTGTAATTCCTGCAAGCGTTCCCGCACCACCCGAAGCTATCATTTTCCCTATTGTAGAAATAGCGTCCATTAATGCGCCGACTTTTGTTATTATTGCGCCAATTATCATTAAAACAGGTCCAAGCGCTGCAACAATTAAGCCGCCGTTAATTATTTGGTCTTTTTGTACATCTGACAAACCATTGAATTTATTTATCAAGCCTGTAATGCTATCAATAATATTCCTGATTATTGGCTCTAATCTTTCTGCAATTGTATCAAGTGCAGCTTTAGCAGTACTTTTTAAAATCTCAAAAGAACCTTTTAAATTATCCATCATGGTCTTTGCCATGTTCTCTGCTGCACCGTCACAACTTTCTATTGAATCAGATAATGCATTATATTTTTCTTCGGAAGTATTAATTATGGCTAACATTCCAGCCATTGCATATTTGCCAAATTGCTGTTCTGCTCTCTGCAATTGCTGTTCTTCTGTCAATTCTGAATATTCTTCACGCAATTCATCAAGAGATTCTCTTAAGCTTTTATTCTGCTCTACTATACCGTCAGTTTCATTATATGAAGCTTTTTTTTCTTCCTGCACTTTTTTAAATGCTTCCAAATCGGCTTCATTTATTTCTTTTGCGTTTTCGATTGCAATTTCTTTTTGTTCTTGTAAGTTTTCAATTATTAACTCATGTTTTTCTTGCATTAATTCTTTTTCATAATCGTACTGTTCTTTTGCTGTTTCTTCCGCAGCGTCCTGCTCTGCTTTTATTCTGTCAATTTCTGCGTCATACTTTTCGTCAACTTCATCTTTCTGATTTTCTAATTCATTAATTTTCTTTTCTCGTTCTTTTTGCTTTCTTTTTAAATCCAATTCTATTTGATAATCGGACAATTCTTTTTCTGCTTTTTTTCTTTCTTTTGCCGTTTTCGCTTGACGTACATTTTTTTGTAATTCTGCAAGTTTTTCCTGTTCTTCTTTTTCTTCCTGCGCTTCTCTTTCTGCTTCCGTCTGCCCATTTAATGCGTCAATCTCGTCTTGTATTGCTTTTATCTGATTGTATCTTTCTTCATCAACTAATTTAATTCTTTCTGTATATTCATCATTGATTAATTTTATTTTTTGGTCATACGCTTTTTCAAATTCGTCCATTTCGTCATCTAATGCACGCTTTTGAATTTTTATTTGATTATCCCACGACTTGCTTAATGCTTTTTCTTGATCTCTTAATTGTTTTTCATATGCTGTTGTTTGTTTATCAATAACAGACGAAAATTCTTCAATTGATTGTGCTACACCACTGTCGGAAGCTGTTGCAAGTTTTAACAAACCTGTTCTTAACGCTGTGCCTGCCATTGTTGCGTCAATTCCTGCATTTGCCATTAAACCAAGTGCAAAAGTAACATCATCAAGGGAGTACCCCGCTGCACCCGCAACAGGAGCAACGTATTTCAATGCTTCTCCAAGCCCTGTTACATCTGTTGCTGCACTTGCGGACGTCTGTGCTAACACATCAGCAGCGTGTGACGCTTCACTTGCTTCCATTCCAAACGCTGTAATCGTCTTTGTAATTATATCCGCAGCACTCGCCAATTCTATACCATCGGCAGCCGCTAAATTCATAACGCCCTCAATAGCGTCTATCTGTTGTTGTGCGTCCCAACCTGCCCTCGATAAGCTAACAAAAGCCTCTGCGGATTCAGCCGCAGTATACTTTGTTGTCGCTCCCATTTCTTTAGCTTTATCCGAAATGGCTTGCATTTCTTCCTGTGTTGCGTGAGAAACGGCTTGCACTTGACTCATTGTTGATTGAAAATCAGAAAATGACTTAATCGCCGCCGCACCAATTCCAACCAATGGCGTTGTTATCCCCACGGTCAACATTCTGCCTATTCCTGAAAGTGAGTTCCCCAGTGCTGTTATTTTAGCAGAAATTGAAGCTTCTTTATCAATAAATGTATTTAATTGTGCAAGCGCATTTGATAAACCTTTTGAAAAACCAGATGTATCCAAGTCCATAAATGCCATTGCAGTACCTAAGTTTACCATATGCGCTCACCTCTTTAATATTTTCTTATACATATCTGCAAAAGAATTATAATGCTCAATTGTCTTTTTGCTTTCTTCGTCTTGCTTTTTAAAATGTGGTTTTTGTTTATCTTCTAATTTTGATTGAATTAATACACACGCTTCATCAAAACAAAAAGCTGTATAATTATCTTCAATTTCAATTAATTCAGACGGACGGCAATCAAATTGTTTTGCCATCGCCAAAATATTAATTATTCGGTCGCTTTGTACGAAACTGCTCTAATGCTCTAACTCCTTGTTGCGAATAATTAAATACTGCCATCATTTGTTCATCTGTTAATTCAATTCCGTTTTCCTGTAATTGATTGTAAGTCGGTTCAACAAAACTTGCTTCGCAAATTACTTCCATTATTGACAACATTTCATCAAGACCGTTTTCTTTTTGTAATGTGTTTTTTGCACGTCCTTCAAACAATTCAGCTGCCGAAGCTAAAAGCTGATTTGGAATTTTTCCGCTTTTACAAAGCATTAAAAGCGACGGTCTGCGCAATTTTACAATAAACGGCGTTTCATCATCAAAAGACGGCAATTCTACTTCTTTTCCACCTGATGTTTCTTTTATTTTTTCTATTGACGTTACTGACATTTTTATTTTCCTTTCACAAATATATTTTTAATTTAATTTAATTTTTTTATTCCGATTCTGTTCCGTCAAAAGTTCCTGTAACTTCGGGCAATGATTCAACCATTTCCATTGTATACGGAGATTCTCCCTGCCCAGGGGCTGAATTAATCGTATATTCCGCAACAAAAAATGTATTATCTTCCGCACCGATTCCAAAAGGCTGTCCTTGACAATGCGGATATGTTACTTTTTCGTAAGCTAATATTTTTCCCGAACTGTCATATTGCGGCGAATAAATTGTTGTTGTGAAAAATTGTCCCTTTTCTCCGCTATCAACAGTAGGCGGTGTATACTTCTTAAATTTATGTGTTACTCCGTCATATTCAATTTCACCGCCCTGAACTATTTTTGCAAGTTCAGGAGTAAACACATTATCAGTCATTGTTATTTGATGACCTGTAATCGTTACAACCTCGCCCTTTTGTGCAATTAATTTTCCTTTTACAATTAATTGTATTGCGTCTGTTGTTTCTGTCTGTACTTCAACGCTGACCGTACTCGCTGTGTCAAGTGCGATGTCTGTTGCACCTTCGACATCTTCTGGAGTAATTACAATTAATGCTGCGTCTATTGTTGCAATTGATTGTCCTCTTTTTATTGTATTCGGCATTTTTATTTCTCCTTTCAAAAATTAATTTTTTACGCAATTTCTATAATGTATAGAAACCATATTTGCTTTTACGTCCTCATCAAAAAAAGGTATATCACGCTGATATAATGGCATAATCATTGGCTGCATACCTTTCATTAATTCAATTATTTTATCAACAAAAGGCTTTAATTCACTATATTTAGAATACGGAACATAACACATTAATATATATTCATCAATGGAAGAGGAAAAAGTTTGTAATTGAATACTTGTTCCTTCTTTAATTACAACATAATTTGATAAACAATCTCCTTGATGTTGTCCAGGCGAATATACATCAATATCATTATTTTTTAAATATAAATAAATATCCTGCCACCGTGAATTTGCCATAATATCACCTATTAATTATTATACGTTTTTGGTTTTGTGCTATTTATTTTTGTAACTTTGCTGCCCGCTTGAACTCTGTCAAGAAAACGTTTGAACCCTGGCATAACTTCTTCGGAACCGACTTTTAAAACTGTTTCATCTAATATTGCATATTTTTGTTCATGCGCTTTTTCAAGAAAAATTCCATACTGCACACCATGTGAAATATATATTCTATATCCGTGCGTTATTTTTCCTCTGTATCCTGTTAATCTTTGTCGTGCGTGCCCTGTCCTATCTGTCCAGCGGCGGTTTTTTCTTGCATAATTTTGAAATTTTAATGCGGCTTGTTCTGCGTAAATATCGACTGCGGCATTAAATTTATTATCGAAATTATCAATATTTTTTCTTAATTGATTAACATCAAATTTAATTCCGCTTGCCATCTTGCTCACGCTCCAAGCTGATATTTACAGCAAAATTTAATTCTGTCATATTTAAAATTGCTGTTATTGTATATTTATTATTATTTATTTCAACAAAATCTCCAATTTCTATTTCTTTTACGTAATCGGTCGAAGATAATATCATTGGAGATATTTGTTCGTGTACTGTTCCGTTTTCATCTTTTATATTTGGTAAAAAACTTTTTTCACTGTGAAAAATTCCTTTTACAAAAAATTCTCCGACATCATTTTCAGGCTCACCAAAATCATTTTTTACTGTTCTTTTAAATACAAATTCTTTTCCATGCCTACCAATTAGTCTTTTTAATTTTTGTTCCGAAAAACCAATTAATTTTTTATCCATTTTTCAAAACTCCACTATTTGACGGTCGATATTGAGAGGCAAGACGGAGAAAATATTCTGATGTATCTGCAAGACTTAATCCGCTTATTTGTAATGTTGTATCTTCCGATTTTGCAATTAAACAATAATAAGCAGTTTTTTTAATATCATTATTATATTTATTATAAAAATATTGTAATTCCTCATCTGTAAAAAATGGCATATCTTTTTCTCGTAAAATTAATTTTAATTCTTGCAGATAATCCATAATTATTCACCTGATTCTGTATTTAAGATTTTTGATATATTAAAACGTAAACGCTTTTTCCCCATTTCTTCAACGTTTTCAATTCCTAAACTACTTGCATATTCTCTCAATTCTGCAAGTGTCATTTCTTCAAGCGGATTTTCTGAAAAATCATTTGAATTTATTTCTGATTTTTTTTCAGCTTTATTTTCTTTTGATTTTTCAGAAATTGTCCAGCCTGAATTTTGGAATTGTGTTATTGTCGAAAATGGTATTTTTATTTTGCGCCCTCTTTTTTCAACAATAACCATTTATTAATCCTCAGATGTAAGGTCTGCTATAATTACCTGATTTGCTGTCGGGAAGTCAGGTAAACAAAGCATTGTAACTTTTGTTTCAACATTTACGGGGTCTGCTCTCTGCATTGTAGTAATTGCAACACCTGTATCGGTAATTGATACATTCGCAATCGA
The DNA here is from genome assembly GCA_947632535.1 of uncultured Clostridia bacterium. Classification (GTDB taxonomy): domain Bacteria; phylum Bacillota; class Clostridia; order TANB77; family CAG-508; genus CANRPR01. The sequence continues at coordinate 9,559 of CANRPR010000006.1, forward strand.
AGCACTCATTAAGTCGCTCTCTTCCGGTGTTGTACCGAACCAAGTGTTTCCGAGTATGCCGTCCGGAACAAGAACAAGAACATCATCAGGAACATAAGGTGTAAGTTTCTTGTTATCGTCAACAAACTTCTTAGTATATACAGCCACCTGTATTCCAAGACGTTCCTGTAGCAGTCTTACAAGCTGACTGTCGGAAACAGATACCGCCGTATCATTTCCAAGAATAGCGTTTCTAATTGATGTATTCTTAAGGAAATAGTTCCAAGTCTTACGAGAACAGATTGCCTTTGTAGGTCTTATACCTGTTTCATCTTCAATCATATCTTGCCAAGTCTGAATATCGCCCATAATATCGGCGGTTACTTCGCTCCAAGATACTGAAACAGTAGGCTTATGTTCCCCAGGTACACCATAATCATAATCATAGTCTTGACCATTTGCAGATATTGAAATCATACCCGTTGTGAGTGCTTGCATACGCATTTGCTCTCGCCTCGAAGCTGCACCTAAAAGCAGTGTTGCTGTATCATCGAATACCTTATTAACAATCAAGTCAATATAATTCTGGTTTCCCGTTGCCATTACCTTATTAAGTTCCTGTCTCGCTGTTTCATCAATAAGCATAGACTCTTTAAAGAAAGGCATTGATGTTCTAACTGTTTCAAAGCCAATTCTCGGACGGAGTACGGCGGAAACATCAAAAGCGGAAGGCTTTAAAACGATAGGATTGCCGCTTGCACCTTTAAGCCACTTTAATTCCATTCCAAGTTGTTTATTATCTGGAAAAAGCATTTCACCAAGAAAAGGCGGTTGATTTTGTCTAAGCGTTTCCCAATATGTTGCTATTTCTCTTGAACTAACTAAATCAAAAATTGTAGGCATTTTATTTTCCTCCTTTATAAAACGAATTATTTTAATTAATTATCTTTTAAAAATGTAATATTTCCTTTAAGTGCTGTTTTCACGTCTTGGGTAATAAGTTCTGCTGTAGTTTTATCAATGCGGTCAAGATTTACGAAACCAGTAAGCAGGAGCGTTCCATTATTATCGCCCTTTGTTACGTCTACATCGTGCAAAAGTATTCCCTTTGTGTCGCTGCCTGTTTCGTCCTTTTCAAATTGTGTTGTACGGTCTTCCAAGTCACCTTTCATTGGTGTTCCTGCTTTTACAACGCCGTCCGTTCCTGAGTCTTGCTTTACAATAATGCTAACACTTACAGCATTATCAGTACAGAAAAGAATATCAACGGGCGAAGTTACCTTTGTTGTCGTGATACCTACATTATACATTTGACATCTTCCTTTCTTAAATTAATCTTTAAAATATGGATTTTTGTTTTCGCTAATTCCGAAACCGTTATTTTTCATTCGCTTTTCAGCTAATGCCGCTCCATAGCTACCAGTAGTATTATTATTAGCTGCCTTATTGTTCGGCATAGTACCTGTACCGCTGTTTTTTGGACTTGGATTTTCTGTGGTAAAAAAACCCGAATAAGCTACATTTTCTTTCAAAGTTTTTATAACAGTTTCAATATTATTTTCGTCATTTACTTTACTTAAAACAATAGCAGAAAAATCCTCTGCACATTCAGCTTTAACGCCGTTTTTAATCGCTTCTGTCATTGTTTTAAGTTTTTTGTTTTCGGCTTCCAATTGTGCGGAAAAAGATTTTTGTTTATTAATTTCTTCATTTGCCTTTTGCAAGTCAGTTTTTTGTGCTTCAACATCTGCAAGATATTTAGCAAGTCCCTGTTTTGCACTGTCAAAATCCGATACGCCTAAGTCTTTTAAAATTGCTGTTTTGGCTTTTTCACGCTCAATTTTTAGAAACGAATTTAATTCCGACTGTGTAAATGTTTTTTCTGCATTTACATTGTTTTCTGAATTTACATTTTCGTTCGCCTCTGTAGTCGTTACATTTGCATTTTGATTTTCCATAATTATTTTTCCTTTCTTACCTTACAAAAATGTGTAAGTGCATTTAAACCTGATTTTTTTAAAATCAGTAAAAATTATTTTTAATGGCTGGGATAGGTGGATTTGAACCACCGAAATTACGGAGTCAAAGTCCGCTGTCTTACCGCTTGACTATATCCCAAAATAAAAACAGTTTTTTTTTTGAAGGCAAATTTGTTTTAAGGAGAATAAATTTGTTTAGTCGGAAAAACTGTAAAAACGACTTTGGTACTGGTAATGGGACTCGAACCCATACGGTACTAAAACCCTGAGATTTTAAGTCTCATGTGACTGCCTATTTCACCATACCAGCATATATATAAAAAGAGAAATAACGATTAAAAGCTATCTGCATTCGCTTTATAACTGTTATTTCTCTTATAAGCTATTTATTTATTTTATTAAGCTGATTTTTTTTATTTTTTATAATATTCAGCTTCATAGCCTTTTTGTGTCTTGTGTGCCATTGCCGCTAACTGTAAACATTCATATGCCCCATTAATTGCATATTTATAAATTAAATCCATTATATTTTCTGTGTCGGTATCATCAAATTTTACACATTGCCAAAATTGCGTATTTATTAAAATATTTAATTTTTCTATTTCGTTTTCGGCTTCTTCCAATTCCTCACGCATTACCGCATACGCTTCATGCGGAGAATTGTGCTTTGCACCGAATTTTTCAATTGCATTTTCATATTCCTTTTTTGCCAAACTTTCAAGAGCTTTTAATATTTGTGGATTATTCATTTTTATTCACCTACTACCATTTTTCATTATTTATTATATCACAAAATTATTAAGTTGTCAACATTTATAGACATATTCATAAAATGTTTACATTTGTAAATGTACCCTAAAACCGTACAGAAATGCCGTACAATCAACTGTATTCCGATAATAGTAAGGCATACCACTAACATATTGCCGTCAATTGTGCGGCGTTTCTGTACGGTCTACGGCTTTATCTGCTTATTATGTACTCTTAAAAAATATATTTCGGCTGGCATGTTCTTTATATATGACCGTCTGCCGTGTTGATTACTTTGCCATATCTCTTTTTGATGTTGTTTTCTGCTTTTCATTTCTTCTTGATACTGCTTGTATCTTTCACAATTGACATGACACTTTGTAGAGCGTTCTTCACAGTCTTGACACGGACAATTTATTTTCATTCTTTTCACCTCAAAATATTTTTAAACATTGTGTCCTAAATATCTCGCATATGCTGTTATTTCAGGGTCATTTTTTCCAAGCACCCAATCTGCTAATCTGTCCGCTATATCATTCATATTTGGCATTACAGCTTCCCATGTACACATTCCATTAGGGTGGTCAAGCGGCAATTCGTCTTTTGGATATATTTTACCTTCCCTATCCAAACATATTGGGCAGACTCTTCCGCTGTTCGATATAAGCCATCTGAAACCTGTTACAAACGGATTCGGTTTACAAACTGTTATCAAGCTTTGCTGATATGCGTGAGATACAAGCGTTCTCGCTAATCGTTGTGCATTGTAGTCTATCTGTTGTGTTGACCCAGGATAAACCTTTCCCCAGTCCCACGGCTTTTTTGCTTTTGGGTCAACATATTTTTCTAAGTCTCTTGCTATTTCTAAAGCTGATTTATTTTCGGCAATTCCCTGCGCTACTATTTTATCAATATCATCTTGATTTTTTTTTAAATCTGCCCATAATGCTTTTGAAAAACTCCACGGCTTTTTATAAACTGTTCCGTTTAGCACATTTGCAATTATATCAGTTGATACATTACCGTTTAAATTTGCAAAATTAAAACCAATTTTAGAATTAATTTTATCCATATTTTCCACGACTGCTTCTGAAACAGATAACATATTTTTTGGTATTTTTATATTTAATTCATTGTGTATATTTGTTAATTCATTCTTTATGCTTGATTTTAAATCATTTAATTGCTGTATCCTTAAATATGTTGTCGCTGTTTTCGGCTGTCTTGCAAAATGTTCTATTTGTTTATCAATTTTTTTTACTGTATTTTCGTATAATTTTACAATTTCTTTTGCCTGCTGATTTGTAATGTTATATCTTGTTTTATCAGCGTCTGAAAATTTAAATTCCATAATTATTTTAATTATTCAAATGTTGGTGGTACATATGCGGAAGCACTCTGAAAAATTGTTTGCTCTTTTAATATTTGTTCAATTTCCTTATCTGCGTCCTCGTCCGTCATTCTTTGCCATTTTTTCAAATACGATTTTATTGACCTTGTTTTTGTAGACACTTCTGCCATATCAATTTGTTTTTCTGTATCCTCATCCTCTGGAAGTGCATATTGATTTTCTATATTTATTGTGTATTCAACTTCCTGCAAATTTTCACTAATATATTGTTTTGTAATTGCAGGATATAATAATGCACCGTCAATTAAACATTTTATTATAAACTCTAATTCTGTTCCCCAAACAAGGAATTTTTCGTCACATCTAACAATTAAACTCCAATAAATAGCTTTCAAGGATTTTCCGCTTGTTACAATTCCTTGTAAATCATCAGGCGTAATACTTGGCATATCTACATTTTCATACATTGTGTTATTAATTCTCTTTAGTGTTGTATTTAACGGCTCACTATAATTCATTCCCGTTTCAAGTACACCAATTTGACCTTTTGCACTTTCATTTGTTAATGTATTGCTTTCTAAATCCCAATAAGCACCGGGGGCAATTTGTAGCCCCTTTGTTGACGCTGGAGTCATATCAACAGAATAAATAATTGCGTTCATTGATTTCCTTTCGGAGTCCATATCTTCATTTGCAAGTTTTGAATATGCAACCTCATAATCGTAAAGACTCGCTACTTCGCTTTCTCCGTAAACATCGCCTAACAAACTTCCATTAATTATAACAGTAGCAGGAATATAATTAAATTTTGTTATTTCGTCTGTAATTAATTCTTCAACTAAATCACCATTACCATTATATATATTTTCTGATATATGACAAAAACCATTTTCAACCCAATATTTCTTTTTTTGTATTCTCTGCTCATCTTTGTCGACCGCATTATTCAGCGAAAAGAAAATAATAAATTTTTTCAACCTGTCATTTTCGTCTAATTCATAAGTAAATTCTAAGGAAGGAATAAATTTCAGCGTTATTCCTGTTTCTTCATTGAAATTACAAACTACTGCAACTCTTTTACCGATAAAACAATCTTTTGCAGCTTTTGCAATTGCACTTTTAAAATGACTTTTTTTCAGTACTACATCAATATATTGCCTATATATATCGACCTTATCGTTATCCGCTTCCGTGTTTGTAATTGACCGCAAATTAATTTCAGGCGTTTTCGCAAACATAAATCTTGCTTCTTTGTCGATTACTGTTTTTATTTTTTTAAAATGTAAATCAGACGGTACATAATCGGTTGATGTTGTTTTAACAAATTCTGCACCGTTTTCATATATATTATAGTATTTAATTATTTCGCCCATTTCTTTAAGTACTGTATCACCATACAGACCGCCTAATTCGTCTGTAATTAAATTTTTCGGTATCCACGGATAAAGTATTTTTTTTATTGGCTCAGTAATTAAATTAATTATTGGATTTTCTACCTTGCTCATTTATTTTTTATTCCCTCGCTTTCTTTTATTTCTTTTATTATGTTTTCTGAATTTTTAGGAATATAATTTAAAATGTCATTATCAATAATACCACATTTACCACAAATAGTTTTTGTGCCTGTTGTGCCTAATAATCTACTTATAAAATAATTGCCTAAATTTTCATCGTACATTTTATTTTACCTTTCTTGATTTAAATCCTTTAAAATCGGCTCAACTAATCCTATTGGTAAACCTAAATCCCTATATACTGTTTTTATATTATCGTCAAACCATCTGCAAGAATATCTATATAATTGACTGTTGTCAAACTTGACGTTCCCCCATTTTCCTGTATTTATTAATTTTGTATAAAACTTATGTATTACTTGCATTGCTGTATAATTTCTGAAATTACTGCATTTAATTTCATTACATTCCCAATGTGTTTTTCTAAGTCCATTTTTATCTATAACAATATTTCCTTGTTTGTCTTTAACCCAATTTCTGAAATATCCTTGTATTCTTAATATGTTCGGATTTTCTCCATCAATTATAAATATTATTTTTTTAATGTCAGCTACATTTGTTTTAAATTCCCACGTTAATTTATAATTGCTTTTTCTGTCTGTATTTAAACATAATGGTTTATTCATCTTATTAATACCACCGATTATTTATTTTAAATCTGTCAAAACTATTATTATTTTTATTTTCAGCAATATTTTTATTATCACTGATTTTATTTTCTGATTTTTGTCCTTGCATTAGAATATTTAAACCGTGAAACATTCTCCGCAAAGTCCAAGTATCTGAAAAATAAATCGGCGTGAAAAAATATTTTTCTGCATTTTCGTTAAAATTAGGGTTAGGGTCTGAAAGTGTATTCGTATTAATTATTATTGCCGATACTCCAATTAATGATAATTGAATATATGCCATATAACAACAAATAATATCAACGTCATTCCCGACAAAATAAACGTGATTTTGATAGTTTAAATTTCCTTTTGCTAATATTTCTTTACACCTGTTAGCAGCTGAAATTAATGTAGCCGCTCCACCGACTGCACAATCATTCACGCTTGCGTATCCTTTTTCTTTTATAACTTGTATTAATGTGTTTTCGTCTATTGATATATTCGACATCATAGCACAAACATCACATGGTGTGAAAAATTGCCCTGTTACATTATTTGATATGTTCAACAGCATATACATTTTACCGAGAAAATCCTGATTTTGATTTCTGTCAAATTCCATTACTAAATATGTAAACATATCAATTATTATTTGTCGCTCATTCTCTGAATATGTTTTCATTATTTCATAATAACGCTTTTCTCGATTTTCCCAAATGGGTTTTAATATTTTGTCTTCCTTATACCAACTGGAGCATGAATTCTGTATTCCAATAGCGTACAGTGTCATTAAATCGCTCCACACTGAATATCTATGACGTGAACCACAAAGCTTATTAAATCCTTTTTGAAATTCACTTGCAAAATTTAAATCTGCGGTTTTTTGGTTTTTCTGAATATTTTGGCTCTTCATATTCATTTTCTTCCCTATTTTTTATTTTCTTATACTTATTTGCATTTGTTATATATTCATTGTAATTCATTCTTTTGCTGTCAAAACATTTATAATATAATTGTGGAAAATAATCATAAGGACAATTTTCTGCAAGTCTACATCTGTCTGTTTTTTTACACTCAATTTCCTTTGACTGTTCTATCATAATATACCAAAATTAATATTTTAAATTCATTGTCAACTATTTTATGTCCAATTGTATTAACACGAAAATTTCTATCGTCAGCTTCTTTAGACTCAACATCTAAATATTTTTTATTACTAAAATCATAAACAATGATATTTTTAAGTTTTACATTTAACAAATTAATTAAAATATCTATAACATCAAAAAGACTTTTGTCAAGTAAATATTCAATTAATTCAACAGTGAAATTTCCAAAATTATAATTTTCATCAAATTCTTTAATATGAATAACATCAAAAATACTTTCAAAAAATGGGCATTCTTCAGACAAATATCTATCAATGATTTTTTCTGTATTTGCTTTTGTTATATCATTTAAATTAATTTTATTTTCCATTTTTCTCACCAAAATATTTTTTTATTCTATGCTTTTTGATATAATAAATATTTTTGTTTGCTTATCTTCAACTTTATTTCCGATTACACTAACAATTAATTTTTGTCATCCATTTCAACACAATTAAATATATTCATATATTTTTCTTTTACTGTATCATATACAATAATATTTTCTTTTAATATTCCTAACCAATTAACTAATAAATTAATTACTTCTGAAACAGATTTATTTCTTGTTATTATATTTAAATCAACTGAATAATTACCGAATTTATAGCCATAATCATTATTAACAGTATTCAATAATAACACTCCAATTATTTTACAAATAATAAAACTTGTAATTCTTTTAATTCATTATATTTATGTCCTGCTTTATTAACAAATAAATTTGTTTTCTTGTTATTTAAACATTTTTCTGCATTTAAGTATTTCCCTTTATTAACATCAAATATTTTTATATTTTCTATTGTTATATCATATTTATTATTTAATATATTTATAGCTTCACATATATTTTTGTTTAATAATTTTTCTTTTAAATTAATTCTTATTATACAACCAAATTTATATCCTTTTGTTATTTCTTGTATAGTCATTTTTATTTAACCTCATAATTATTTATTATTTTTTTTGATAAATAAAAATGGAAAAGCAGAAATTAAATATAATTAAATTAATATTAATTATTATTTTTATTTACTGTTTTTCTATTTTACTGTATATTTATTTTTATCTGTATTTAACTTTGGTTTAGATTAACTTAGGTTAAGTTAACTTTATCTTTGGTTAACCAAAGTATATTCAACTTTACTTTATCCAACCAGAATTTTCTTTTCTTTATTTCTTTTATTCTTTTTCTTTTGTATTACTTTTCTTTTTCTTGTTTTCTTTTTTCTTTTCTTTTTGCTGTTGTGTTGGCTGTTGTTGTCTAACCCCCTACCCCCTTATTGTACGTTAAAAATATTATTTTGTCAAGTATTTTTAACAAAAATTAAGAAAAAATTTACATTTACAGCTTTTATGCTGATTTGCTTTATTTCGCATTCTAACGCCCTTTTAAAGCGTTTTGACTCTTAGGGTATAACTTTATTAATTTCACGCTAAAATCAATTACAGGGCATTGTAGACGGTTTTCCGTGCATTTCTGTTTAGTATCTGCTTCCCTCTCTTGTATTTCGCTTCAAGTCCTTAATATCTGCAACTGTATAATTGTCCAACGCATATGCCATAGCTGACTCGCAATGACTATCTATATTAAATTCATCGTAAATAATTTCGCCTTTGCTGTCTTTTGCATAAGTTAATGTTTTTAATTCACGAATAGCATTTTTGCAGTCAGGGGAACAGATTATTTTTTTAAATCTTTTTATTTTACGGATATTTTCAAGGCGTGAACCCTGGAATTTATGACAAGCTCGCATTCGGAAGCCTTGTTGCTTATAGTACTGAATTGTTTTCGGCTCTGCACAATCAGCTATAATTAAATCGTCTTTATATCCACGCTGTTCTAATTCTAATGCTGTTTTATCGTCTGTCATATGATTTTTATAATATTCGTCATAAATATACAGTATTTTATTTTTATCATCGACAGCTAAACGTAAAACGGCATTATAGCTTTCTTCAAAACCAAAGTCCATTCCACAAAATCTAAAATTCCTGGGTATGCCTTTTATTTTTTCCAACACATCTGCGTGAGTCTCAGCAATTTCAAATTGTGGAAGCACTTTAATACCATTTTGTCCGAACTTACCCAGGCGTGCAATTCTGTATAAATCAGGATCATACTCTTGCAAACTTTCAAGCCTTTTTAAATATGCTTTAGGCAAAAATACATTATCCTCAGGGATACTATGATGAAAATATACGCCGTTTTTAACAACGGTATGTAATTTATAGACTAATTCGTCATCAAGTTTAATTATTTCATTACCGTTTTCGTCAAGGTCTTTGAAAAAATGTTTATATACCCAATTATCTGTACCTACAGGATTTGTCGTTAAAAAGAAATGCGTTGATATTTCAGGCGTTCTCAAACGTCCGAGTATTTCCATAAATCCTGTGTATTTTATTTCGGAACATTCTTCAAGCCATACAATTGATACGCCGTTAATTGATTTTAATTTATTTGGTTTATCCATTCCCTTGAAAATAATTCTTGAACCATTAGGAAATTTAATTTGCATAGGCGATTGAGTAACTACACATTTACTACCGCTTGAACGTGTACCATCAGCTGCAAGTAAATCCATATCTTCCAATATTTCAATAATTAAATCAAAACAGCTTTCTTTTATTGTATCGAATACTTCACGAATTACAAGTGCTTTCCTTTTTTCGTGCAATAATTTTAAAACTATTTTTAATGCCGTATTATACGATTTACCTGTACCATAACCACCGAATATTAAATATATTTCATTATCCCAATCAAAAATAAACTGCTCAAAACGTTCGCAAACTGCTTTTTCTATTACCATTGTTTTTCACCTTTTCTATACCACATCCCACGCAGGATTATTATCTATTTTTATATTATCAATTATTTTGTGCATACAATCAGGGCAAACATTTATACACAAATTATTTAAATTGCCATCTGCGTTTTGTAAATCTGTTTTTTCTATTTCTAAAGGAGCGTGATACAACAATTTAAAACAATTTGCTTTTACAAAAACACTGTCTTTATCTTTTTCATTTTCATAAACAACTTCATACCAATCATATATTTTATTACAAAAACTACACTTATACATTGTATTCATTCTCTATCACCTTTCTGCGATATGCTTTAAAACGAATTGTAATGCCCTTGTAAGGCGTTTTGCTTTTACCCTTATAACTTAATGGCTGAATTGCTTTGCGTTGATTATAGGGAGTTTCTATAGCCTTACAGCGTATCTTGCTTTTTATCTTTCTTATTCTTATCTGCTCTTACTATCCTTACAGTGATTGAATTATCCTCTACATCGTCCTCTGAAAATAAATGATAATTTAATCCAAGTGATTTATCCAAAATATATTTTGCAGCTGTTATTCTATCAAAATTCTTTGCAGTTTCGTCATTCATTATTTTTTTTATCACACCTAACGCTTGCATTGTACTTTCTGCTAATGCCTGTTTAAATTCTCCTGTCAGCACTGGTCTACCATTCGGATTTCCACTTTTGCCTTTTTCAAATGCCATTTATTTCACCTCTTTTTTTTAATCGTCAATATATATTTGTAACCTTGTACCTATAAAAGAAATTCTATCAACATTTTTATTATAATATTTAATTATTGCTTTGTCGTTATTTAATTCTTTATTATCTTCATAAAAATGAAGATATTCTATTTCATCTTGTTTATTTATTAATTGAATATTTATACGTTCAAATACAATTGATTTTAGGAAATTATATAGACTCTCTTTTCTTTTTTTCAAATTGTCTTCTTTGACAACAATTTTATTATTTTTATTATCTGCATTATTATTTATATAATTTAATACGTCTGTTATTGCATTAAAATACGCTATATTATACATTCCTATAAAATTTTGATTATTTTCTTCATTTACTTTTATCCTCTTTTCATAGTCGGAACGTATTTCAGTTAAATATTTTATTATTTCTTTTTGTACATTGCTTTTATCCTCGCTTTCTTTATCTATTATACAAAATAAACAGCCAAACCTAAAATTAAAACTAAGAAGATTATACTTAAAATATTTTTTGATTTCTTTGTCGTTGTTTTTCATTCTATCACTGTCTGGGTATCGCATTCTATATAATACACATAAACCTTTATTTTCGTTATATGTTTCTATTACTATTCTGAAATCATTATCAGCGTCAAAACAATTTAAAAATTCTCCTAATTTCATTTTTTTATTTTTCCTTTCTGATTATTTTTTTTGCTTTTATATGGACGGATTTTGGGCAGCGTTGTTGTTGGCTATTTTGCTATGGTGTATATAAAGATATATACATTTAAATACCGAAAATGCTTGAAAACGGCTATAAATCATAATCGTGAATTAAAATGGTTATGTAACCATTAGCCTGCTTCTAATTCAACATTATAGCGACCGCAATCGTCTATATAAAATTTCAAAAGATTTAAATCCAAAAATTCTTTTACTTTTGTATCGTTGTAAAATTCTTTATCGCTCTTGAAATATTTCACGCAATATTCTGTATTATCGTTATTTTTAATTTTGAAAATACAAAAAACATCATTCTCATTAAAATTAAAACATAAATCAGCAAAATCACGCAATTTCATTTTTTATTTTCCTTTCTGCTTTTATTCATCTAACAAATGATATATTTCATAAATAGCACCGCTGTCAATATTTAATGATTTACAATATTGTTTTGAATTTGATTTACTTAAATCTCTTACGCCTTTCCATTCATAATATTTTTTCAGTGTGCCTTGTATCTGCATACCGTCCGCTATTAAATGTCTGCACATAGAAAAAACAGATTTTGCTTTTATTCCCTGCGTGAGAAATTCAAACATTAATTGCTGACTTTTCTGCAAGTATTTTTTTACTTTGTTTTTTATTTCAAATTGGTATGCTTTGCGATAAACGTCAATTAATTTTTGCGGACTATCCAAAACAGAAAAAACATCACAATCCCGCCCATATACTTGACGTATTTTTCTACCCTGAAATATTAACTCATAACGAATTGTATTAGGCTTTATTAAAATACCTTTATCGTTTAACATTTGTGCAGTCTTATCATATATTTTTACTCTATACTGATTTACCCGCATTTCTGTTAATACGCCTGTTATTTTTTCAATGTCGATTCCCACGCCCTCACGACTCCAAGTCATTATTTGATTTTTCTGTTCCAAGTACGATAATTTAAATAATTTCATACAGTCGGATATTTTTGCAGACGTTAATATTTTAGTGCAATTGACTTCGATGGCGTTTGTGATTATTTTTTCTATTTTATCTTCACCGATTATTTTATTAACGTCTGTAATCAATTTCTTTTTGATATATTCAGCCTGACTGAAATCATTTTCATTATACGGGGTTACATTGTCATTCCGCAACATCAAAGGAACATTAAAACTAAGTTTTATTTTTGTACCGTGTGAACGAATATTACCGTATATGCTCCCGTCACCGTTATGCAGATTTACGTCAACAGTTTCTGAATATAATACATTCTTTTTCAATCGTATTGTACAATGTATACCATCAAACCCTATCACATTTTTACACCATTTTCTAATATTTATTTTTATTTTTGTATTCTTCTATTCCATTTCTTAATTGCACCATCAATTGTTGTAGGATTTCCAGTAAAGCAACTTCCTGAAAATTCTAATTGACAACCACGCTTATGATACCCTTTAGGTACACATCTTATTGTTTTATCATCTGACATTAACTGCTTTTCTAAGTACATTTCACAGCCACAAAAAGGACAAGGTAATAGTCTTTTATTAAATATTTTTTGTTGTTCAATAACAAACATTTGACCACCTTCTTTTTTTCTATTTTTTGATTTAATTGTTTTACAGCAGTTCGGGGTTGTCGTGTATGTTGCCGATAACTTCCATTCGTTTTACTGAATTTGGAGTAAGTGATGGAGCATAGTGTATATTGTAATAATGTTTCATTGTAAATGCGGCAAAGCCACTAACATACTCCACAAAATAATTGATGCTTTCGTATCTGACAATATCCCCCTCAAAAATCTTCACGCCGTTTTTGTCGGTCAAGCCTGTGTATTGCCCGACCGTATCTCTATACACAGAAATTTTCTCGCAAGTATCATAATCATAAATTAACGCAAAAGTGTTTTCTTCTGTATCTGGTGCGAATATTCCACCATATACCCAGTTACTATCAATGGGTAAACCGTCCAGTCTAACCTTTTCACCCTTTTTTCTTGTTTGACCTCTAAAAAGTATCTCACGCATTTTTAACACCTCTTTTTCAATCGTATTGTACAATGTATACCATCAAACCCTATCACACTGATCTATTACCTGTTTCTATTTTTTATTCAAGCTCTATAATTATCTACTGTATTCTGATATTTAACAATAAATTGCTGAACAGCTTCGTTAAATTCGTTATATCTCTTTCTTACATCTTTTAAGCTCGGCTTTTTTTCTTTAAGTGCATTATACAATTTGTTTTTACTTGATACAAGCTCTGAAAAATCATTTGTATAAACCTCATCTATTTTCAGCACATAGTCGTAATAAACATCAAAATCATTTTCCAATTGAAAACAAAAATTATTGAAAAGCTTTTCAGCTTCTTCTCCGAGATTTTCACCGATTATTTTTTCAAGTATTTTTTTCTTTTCTACAATATCATCAGATAATATATTTTCCCGTTTTCCATTTGACAAATATAATACCATTTTAAAGCCTGCTTTCTGTATTTTTCTTATATTTCAACAATCAAAAGTAAGTTCGCTCATAGAAATTGCTTTGTCAATTTCATCTTTATATAAATCATTTTTAAAACTATAATATAAATGTGTTTTTTTGAAAACAAAATAAATACAGCCATAAAATGGCGGTATATTTTTAATGACATCAATTGTTTTTATATTATAATATTCAATTTTATCTAAAAAATCAAACGCTTCATTTAAACTATTGCAAACTACTATACCATCACATTTTATTATTTCTGATATTTTCATTTTAACTTACCACTTTTAAAAATAAATTTGCGCCCCACATTTAGCGGAGCGCATTAATTAACTCCCTAATTAAAACAGGGGGGGGGTTTTAAAAATCGTCAAGGTCATCATCAAAATCGTCTTCGTCCTCTTCATCTTCATCAACAGGTTTCTTTGACTTTGCAGGCTTTTCAGTTTTCTTTGATTTCTTTGCTTTAGGCTTTTCCTCTTCCTCAAAATCGTCATCGTCAAAATCGTCATCTTCTTCTGTTCCGATGTCCTCAAAATCGTCAAAATCGTCCTCGTCTTCGTTATCGTCTGCAATAGGCTTATTCTGCTTTTTAACGGGCTTTTCTTCCTTAACGGTATCAGTATCAGCTACAACCTTTTTAGACGGTCTACCACGCTTGCGCTTCGGCTCTGTGGGTGTTTCTTCAACGGTTTCAGCTTTCTTTTCCTCTACTACCTTTTCAGGCTCTTTTTCTGCCTTTTCTACTTCTGCAACATCACCGCCGAAACTCTTTTCAATTTCGGCAGCTGAAACAGTAGTTGGAAGTGCTTCGATAATTTCGTTTAGTGAGGCAGTAGTAAGCAAAGGGAAACGCTTTGCAATTTCCTGCCGTGCTTGCTTATCCGTGCCGTCCGTAAGAACTTTCAATGCTTCTACAAGCGTCCAGTATCTTTCCATTTTTGCCATAATAATTAGCTCCTTTAATTATTTTATTTTAATTGCTTTTACACAATTATTTTATATTTCAACTTCGCTATTATCAATTATTTTATATTTTTTTTCCACATAATAATCATTGCAAGCTGATAATAAATAAATTCTATTTGCCGTATTTACAATATTAAAACAACGAGGAAAATTAAGAGTGTTTAAAGTGTATTCAGACAAACTACTTTTCATACTGTCACCACTTATCCAAGTAATACCGAATTTATAACACTTTTCAAAAAAATCCTTTGCTTCGTTTTTATTTTTACAACAAACTGCACAATCAGCATTTATCAATAATTCTATTTTGTACATTTCTTTTTACTCCTGTTTTTTATTTCCCCGTATTGCCGATAGGTCAGCATTTTTTTACATTTCAGGTATTAATTTGTGTGAACTCATTGAATAAGATTTACAGCCGTATTTTTCTTTTATTTCGTCAAGTGTCATTCTGCTATGATTTACAACGCTATCCTCAACTTTGTGCCAGTACCAAGCTTTCTTTTTACTCGCCCATCTAAATCCAAGTTCTTTTATTTTGTCTTTATATTTGAATGTGTTGCCCGTAAGCCATACCCATGTTCCGACTATATCTATATTGATTTCTTCGCAACCTGCAAGCGACTCTATTATTTTTCTGTATTCGGCAGCTACATTCTTGACATCTTCATATTTAACGCCTGTTTCTGAATTGTCTGCTGAACTGCTGAATTTATTCCAGTTGATTTCGTCAAATTGTTTGTTGAGCATTTTCATTTTTGCAGCCGCTTCTTTGTCGTTCGGATTAAGGTCTGGGTGAAACTTTCTTGCAAGCTCCTTATATTTTTTCTTTACGTCTTCAACTGTTTTGCAATCTGCGAAAAATGTATTTTTGAGTTCCATAACTTAATTCCTCCGAATTACTGTTTTTTATAACTGTTTTGGGGCTTTGCCCCTTGCTTTATCTTACAATTATATTATAGCTGATTTCAGAATAAATGTCAATAGTTTTTGAGAAAAAAGTTATACAAAAGTTTTATGTTTTTATTGTATATATTATACAATATAACAAAAAGCTATAAACTTTGCTTTTTTTTGTACTTTTCTTCATATTCTTGTCGGTCTGTTAGAATATTCGCCCAATTTATAGCTTTTTGTCTCTCTTGTGCTGCTTTCCGTTTTGGGCTCTGATTTGCTTTCATTATTCTGTCGCACATCTTTTTATAATGTTTTGCACAAACCTTTTTGCCGTCAACTCTCGGCTCATCGCAGTAAAGACACAAATTGTTTTTTTCTTTAAAATCGTGCTTTTCTTGGGTTCTGGCTCTCAGCTCTCTGTATCTTTCCATATCTCTTTTTTTATAATTTATATAACATTCATAACAACATATTGTACTTTTTTCTGCATATATAGGCTTTTTCCCGCAGTGAGTGCAAATCCCTTTTTCTTTATCTCTATAATACTTTTCCCTTTTGTGTTCAGCACTTTTCTTTTTCTGTTCTTCTGGCAAGTCTCGCCATCTTCGCTCTTTTTTTACATAATCATTGATACAGTCAAGAAACTTGCAGTTAAAACAATCCATATTACATATTTGCTTTTTTGTCTTTGAAATTTTGTCGTTCATTTCAATTCACCTCATTTTATTATTTTTTTAAATATCTAAATCAATTAGCATATTTAATAATTCACGATATTGCCAAGAACTTAACCGCAAACTGCTTCCGTGCTTATACACATAGTTTACTTTTCCTGTTTCGTCATCTTTGTATGCCGTCCGCTGTGTTATGCAGATTTTACCGTTTTCCATCGTACTCACAATAATTGATAAGTGTGGATTTATTTCGTAACAGCCGACTGGACGATATTTCTTTTTTATTTGCTTATTTTTCATATTTGTTTTTTTTACTCCTCGATTTTAATATCATCAAAAATAATTGGTATCTTTTCTTGCAATTCTTTTAAAAGCGGTATCGTTATTTGCCGCATTTGTGGGTGTGCATTTTTAGCCGTTCTTAATTTAAAGAAATGCCGCCACTCTGTATAGTTTGTGGTCATTACTAATTCAGTTTTTAAAGAATTTGGTAAAACGGCTCTTGCTTCCTGTGGAGTCGCTCCGTTTTTAATTAATTCAAAATAACACTTTTCTGCCTGCTTAGCCTGTTCTTTCCACAACTGATAAGCCCATCTATCCTCACTTTTATTTTCATCAAATAACGGCTTTATATACGTTATTTCATTATCGAATTTATCTAAGACATAATTACAATATCTCGTACTTTCCTGTGCATAGCTCGCCAGTCTATGTCTTACGATTTCGTGAGATACCCCTCTGTCAACTACAAACTTCACTGATAAAAAACTATGCTCAATTATAGCTGAATGATTATTTGCAATTAAATTAGCAACGAATTTCTTTGCACTATCATCTGTAATATTATTTTCGGATTTATAACAAGTACGTCCGACCTTTTCAATAAATTTTAATTCATTAATCCCACCGTCTGAAATTGGCGTTAATATTTCATAATAAGGTTCAATTATTTTCATCGTCTTGCACCTCATTGAATATATTTAAATTTTTACATTTTTCAAAAAGATTTTCTGCTTGATTTTCTGTTAATGTACCTTGTTTAACACCAAATGTAATAGTTTCTTTTATTTCATCATAGCTTTTGATATTAAAACATTTAAATATAAACAATAAAAGTAAATCATATGTATCTAAATTAGAGTAATTTTTAAAAACATTATTTTCATTCATTTGCTTTGTCCTCTATTATTTCAATTATTTTTTCAAAGCACATTGATTTTTCTGTTTTTATTATATCTGATAAAATAGTTTTTTTATTTTCTGCACATTCTTTTTCAATTAATTTAATTCTGTTTTTCGTATATTCTATCTGATTAAGAATTAACGCATATTTTTCTTCATTCTTCATTTTTGAGACACCTTTTTTATCCTTTCGGAACAATTGTTACAATGTGTATTGTATAAGGACGGTCAAACATACTTGAAAACTCAGCACCAAAATTTTCTTTATTTGCATTATAACTATGCTTTATTTCGAAGTTTGTTATTAAATAATTTTCTGTATTATATTGTTTAGAAAATTCAGAAAATGTGTATTGATAACTCTGCCCGTCAAAAACAATATAAATATTATCTGTAATTTTAATATAGCCATTTATAAACCGTTTTAAATTGATTTTTTCTCCGCTTTTTATTTTGTTGACATCTGCAATTAACTTTTTAGAATAAAGTAATCCAGTATCAGAAAATAAATTATTTTTATTTTTACATTTCATCTTTCTCCACCATTTCTGTTGCTGGTACGTCAAATCCTATCCAGTATCTATTACTTGAATAGTTTTTAATGCTGTTTGGCGGTACAACCACAAATCCTAAATCTTTAAACCATTTAGCAACACTTTTACTTGGACAAAGCATACCTTGATATTTATTATTGTGTTTTATAGAAATTTCATTGAAAAAGTCCAAAAGAAGTCCATTAATCCAATCTATATCTGACATTGTTAATTCACTTTTAAGAAATTCTGTTTTGTCATCTTTCAAAAGTGGTGATAAATGATTTTCCGCTTTTTTTATCAATCCTTTTTTTCTTTTATGTCCATTTTTAATTTTCACCACCCTCAATACCAAAAATAACTTTAAATGTTTTTTCAAAAGTCAATTGCAAATTCGCTATATTCATTGTATTTGTTTCGCCCTCGACCGTCAGCTTGCATTCTCCCTCACGGTCTATTTGTATTGTTTTTATTTGTACATATCCTAAATTTATTTTTTCATCACTATCTGCAAACCTTATAACACATCTTACTTGCTTACCGATTTCAGGCTCTATTCTTATCCAGTTAGCTATTTCTGAAAATGGAAACCGAAAACGCACAGTGGAAGTACCATCTTTTTTTGTGTTTGAATTGTCGAATATTCCGACTACAATTATTTTTTGCATAATTATTTTCCTTTCTTGTTTTTATATCTTTGTTCCCGTTCTGCAATCATTTTACTGCGTACTTTCTCACGATTACCCGAACGGATAACAGGCTTTTTATTTTCATTTTCAACAACGCAAAATATATCATCGTCATAGCGGTTTTTTATTTCGCCTGTTTTCAAGTATTCTGCAATCTGCGGAACGTCCTGCAATCGCATTGAAACTATTATTGCACCACCAATAAACTGATTAATAAACAACGGTAATTTGTGTGCGACCGCAGCGTTATAAAACAAAGTATTCAAATCTGCCTGTTTTATTGTAATTTGATTTCCATCTGTTGATTTTAATTGTGCTATTAAATGTTCATTCTGTCCGTCCTCTTTTATAACGCCGTTTCCGCTTCCTGCAACACCTTTCATTCCAAGCGACCGCATTAACTCTTTTTCGTTTTTGAACCAATATTTAACCTGTCTTTTCATATACTTTTATTTTATATTTCAGAATAAACTTTCCGCTTGCAATTTGGACATTCTGATATACAGTAACAATCATTACGGCAGCCACTTTCTGTTTTATATTCATTTTTATTTGCTATGAATTCGCAGCCACAATAATTACAATGAAATTCTTTTTTTTGAATTGCTTCTAAATCTGCACCTTGTTTTATTATTTCCATTTTTTAATTTTCCTTTCTTTTAATTTCAATTAATATATTTATGCATTCTTACATATCTATTTATTTTATCTTTTGTTGGCATTGATTTTTCATATTCTTCCCATTCTTCTTTTGAAGTTTTAACATTAATCCACTGCTTACAGTTTGGACATCTCATATTACAATAATATTCATATGGAAGATTACATTTATATTCACGTCTATATACTCTATATTCATTTTTTTGCGCTATAAATTCATAACCGCAATTTTCACAACAAAATTTCTTTTCGTTTTCATTTACAAACACTTTTAATTCTCCTCTCTAATTTTCTTCCTTATTTTCGGCGGTCCAAAACCTATCCAATAATTAACGCTCAGCCGGCGAAGATTCTCACTTGGAGAAATAACCACAAAACCTATTTTTTTAAAATATTCAGCAACATTTTTATCAAAGCAAAATATCCCACGAAGACTTTTGAAATTTCCTTTTATAATGTCATCATAAAATTGCTTGTTGATAACCCAAATACAAGAAACTTCTTCTATTGTTAGTTTGCTTTTGCTGAATTCTTTATTTTCATTTGCAATAATTTTGTTGATTTTTTTTATTGATTCTAAAATTAAATTTTTCTTTTTTTCTATATCCATTTTCAATTCTCCTCTTTAAAAAGCTTTGGATTTTTATTAAAATTCAATCCGCTTATCGCTATACAAATAGAGTCTGCTATATCGTCACAAAAATAATAATTATATCGCTTTAAAATATATTCTACTGATACATCTTTATCACCTTGTTTTTTGCCCTTTTTATGACCGCAAACTCTCGCTTTCCACGAAGCTGTATCTACCGAATATACTTTATGTGGAAAACAGCTATCAACTATTTGTGCCACTAATGCGCCTGTTGATTTTATATAATCATATGAAATAAATTTTTGAGAAAATAAACGTATTCTTTCGCAAATAATTAAATCAGGATTATATTTATTACAGATGTCACACATAGTTTGATATATTTTTGTCCGCATTTCTGTTTTTGATTTTGCTTTTTTAAAATCTAAATTAAAACAATTAATTATTTCTGCATTTTCTACTGTATCACCTTTTACAATTGCTATTCCTGTATTTGTATAACTTTCATCAATTCCTATTATTATCATTTATTTTCTTCCTGTACCCATTTTGACATTTCTTTTATTGCATTTACTATATCTTCATTTTTTAAAATTTCTGTTTTTATATCTTGCATTAATTTTTCCTGAAAATTTTGATGTTCCGCATTTTCTATTATTTCAAATAATTTCATTTTATTTGTGATAACTTTTCCCATTCTGCAAAATCCTCACTATCAAAATTATTTTTCATTGAATGTATTGCTATCCAATCATAAACATCAAAAACATCTTTTATTTTAAAGTTTTTCATTTTTCTAACTGGATAATTATATCGGTCTGAAAAATATTTTATTGAATAATGTAAAAACCTTTTCTTTTTAATTCGCTTATTCATTTTTGTCCTCGCTTTCTGTTTCTTTTTTTAGCTGCTTTTTAATTTCTGTAATTTCATCAAACAAATTATAATTTTTATTTCTGCATTTTTCATTTGCATTTATTTTGTTTAATATATTTTTCAATTCCGTTCCTGCTAAAACAGCAAAATTAAAGTTATCCATTTATTTTATTCCTTTTATATCATATTCAAATTGTTTTTCCCATGAAAATATTTCAAGTGCTTTTGCTAATTCTTGACTGCTTACCAATTGACTCTTTGCAACGGATTTTAATTTTGCTATGCCCTCACTTAGTGACTTTTTATTCTGTTTTATCCAACTATTCACAAAGTCAATATTCTTCATTTTTTCACCTACTCCAATTATTTTTTATTTCTGCATATGCTTTTTCATTCAGCGGTATTCTTTTTTCAAAACAGGCATTTGCATAATTACAAAATCCTGCCCTTTTACAATTTGCATTTTCACAAATTCTTTTTGGAATTTTTCCGCTTTCAATAAATTTATTTTTATATTTTAAAACTTTTTTCATTCGCTCTAAAAACGGAACTACTGTATTATAATTATATTCACAATAAAATACTTTAATTTCCTGTGTATTTTTATTTTCGCATAAAACAAAACCTTGCGGAACACCTAAAAAGTGCATATATAATTGTAATTGTTTTTCGCCTGTCTCGTGACTGCCCATTTTTTTAAATTGAAAATCATTTACGGATTTTATTTCAACAACATATTTTTTATTATTAATTTTAATAACGGCGTCAGGTGTAAAATATAAATCGTATTCCTCTGAATATCCTTGCTTTTCAATTTCTAACGCTATTCCTGCATTTTGAAAAAGATTTTGCCACTTTTGATGAACACTCCAACCCTCAGCAAATACCCTTTTTAATGACTGTGAAATATTTTCCTCGTTCGGCTCAAAGAAAAATGATAGAACCTGTTCACGATAACAGAATACATCTTCATTTTTTATGACCGCCGAACCATGCATACCTATTCTTTTTTCTTCACTGTTATTTTTCTGCAAATCAAAAAGCGAATTTAAATATTTTTCGATTTCAGCACTGTTTTTATTTTCAACTGTATTTTCATTATTTAAATTATTCAGCATACTTTCTTTTATACTCATTTTGTGCCGTACCTTTCACGCTCTTTTTGCATTAATTCTTTTCTTATCGGTTGAATATCATCGAACGATACAAAGCCTCTATCAAAAAATAACGGTATTTCACATTCTCCAAGCGGATTACAAACCTTTGATTTTACAACTTTACATTTTAATATTAAACCGACATTTTTTTCTTTAGCTGAATTTGACGTGTCATACTTGTTAGGTATCTTTATCCAATCAACTCTATTGACTTGTATTCTCAAACTGCAATAATGCTTTAATGCTCTGCCCCCTGGCGTGTGTGTTTGTGGCGCAAACATCATAGCGTTCATTTCATCTCTTAATTGATTGATAAATATCCAAGTCGTTCCCATTTCTTCCGCTTTTGCAACTATTTTCGGCAGTTTGCTACTCAATAACGCCGCTATACGTCCACGCTGCGCTTCTTTCTCGAAGTCCGTTTCTTCAAATTCTTTGCGTGTTATCATTGATGGAACACTATCTATTACAACTAAGTCTCCGCCCGCTTTTGTAAACGTCCAACCCTCTTTCAAGGCTTCCTCTCCGACATTTGCTCTTGACACAAATAACTGCCCTCTGTGATTTCCGAATATTTCTGCCCGCTCTGCCGAGAACGACCCCTCAATCGGTATATCAAGCACCATTTCGCATTGTGACATCAAATGATATGCAAGCGTGGTTTTCCCTGCGCTTTCTGCACCGTATATTTCAATTATGCGTCCTTTGGGAATACCGCCGCCGATTATATCGTCAAGCTGTTCAATGCCTGTACTCCAACGAGGAATTTTTAAATTTGCTTTTTCAGAACCTAAAGTATATACAGTGCCAATACCGAACTCTGCGTTTATTTGTTTCATAGCTAAAAGTACATTTTGCCGTTTTGATAATTTTTTATCGTATTTATACTGTTCCATTTTAGCCATTATTTTTAGACCTCATTTCTTTTATTTTTTCTTTTACTGTTGCTTTATCCAGAAATGCGGTCTTATTAATATCCTCGTTTGTAATATCACGACTCTGTACATATTCGCCGACTTTTAATTTATCATTGTGCGACCATACGACTTTACAATCCATAAGCACATAAAGCACTTGATAATTTTGATTTATATACATTGCTTTTACTTTGCCTTGAATTATTGCAGGATTTTTTTTCTGTCCGACAATATACCAAATATCCTGTTCAAAATTTAATTTTATTGTCGCATTAATATTTACTGGAACGACTCGATATTCTAATTCTGACATTGTTTTTATTCTCCTTTAATTAATTTATTTTATTATAAAACATTTCCGCAAAAATGTCAATAATAATTTTGGAAAATTTCTAACAAGAATTTATTATTTTTATTGTTTATTTTGTTTATCTGAAATTTAATTCACGGGCATATAAAAATCTATTATAATCCAACACGGCATTATAATATTTATTTTCGTAAAACTCGAAAGCCCCTGCATTTTTCAACAACTGAATTATTTTACTCGTTACAGCTCTTTTTTCTTCTTTCGGTAATTCTGACATTTTTTCCTCAAAATCAGGATAATCAATATAAGGTGAATATTTTTCAATTACTTTTGCAGCTTTCAAACCCACGCCTTTTATTGAAATTAAACCGTCTTGAATAACGTCATCGCCATCTACTTTTTTCATAGATATTTCAGCCGTTCCATTAACGTGAGACGTAAATATAACACAACCGTCTTTTACTGCCTGTGATTTATACTGATTTAATTTATCGGGGTCTGTTGTCATTTTCAATTTATATGCCCAGAATTGAGTCGGATAATAAACTTTATAAAACATTTCTTCCATTGCTATTAAAGCGTAACCTGTTGCGTGTCCTTTGTTGAATGAATATGTTATCATTTTATCGAACAACTCAGCGGCTTCCTGTTTATTCATTCCGTTTTCTTTTGCACCGTGAATAAATTTCTTTTTCATACCGCTAACTAATTCTTCATTCTCTTTCATTGCTTTGGACATTGCACCGCCTTTCATCATCTTCATTATTTTGTCAGCTTCGTCCCACGATAATTTCCCAATATTAACGGCAATAGCTTGAATTTGCTCTTGATAAATAATTGTTCCGTATGACTCTTTTGTATACCGATAATACAAAGTATTTTTTGCTACATCAATATTTCTTTTATTTTCTGCATACTGTTCGGGCATTTTCAATGATAAAGGACCGGGGCGGTTCATAGCATTTACAGCTACTAAATCATTAAAACAATCGCAGTTAATTCCTGCAAGCATTTCACGGGCGGCTAAACTTTCAAACTGAAAAACACCTATTGTATTCCCGTTCCTGAAATTCCTAATTAATTTCTTATCGTTTACGATTTTATCATAATCGCACTTTACGCCTGTTTGATTTCTTAACTCTTGTATTTCTTGCATTGTGTTTAATCCAAGAATATCAAACTTTGTTATGCTGATTTTATCTAAATCATTTAAATCATAATAAGTAAATAGTTTATTACTCTTGCTGTCTTTTTTTACTGCCGCTCTACATAATATGTTATCGCCTGTTATTGCTACCCCTGCGGCGTGAACACCAAAGAAACGTATCTTTTTATACAACTTTGAAAAATGCTTTAATATGTTATCATATTCCGCATTATACTGTTTATATTTTGCTGTTTGTTTCATACTGTCAAAATCAATTATTTCTTCATTTGAAAACTGTTTTATAAAAGATTTTATTTCTTTTATTTTTAATTCATTTTCTTTTACTGTTTCTTTTTCTACTGTTTTATCTGTTGGCAATCCGCATTTTTTTGCTAAGTCATTAATTAAATTGTCAATTTTATAAAGTCCATAATTGCTGACTTGTGCAGCGTGTCCACGATATTTATTTAATAAATAGTGTAAAACCTCGTCTCGCCTATCTGTCTGAAAATCTAAATCAATATCAGGCATTTTCTTTTTGTCTTTACGCAAAAATCTTGAAAATGTCAAGTCAAATAATAAACTATCAACCTCTGTTATTTTTAATGCGTAGCATACTAAAGAATTACAGCAAGAGCCACGACCCGCACCAACCGCTATTCCTTTTTCTTTTGCCCAATTGACATAATCCGCTACCATTAAAAAATAGTCGTTATATTCAAGCGTATCAATTACATCTAATTCAAAATTACATCTGTCAATATATTTTTTATTATATTTACCTCTGTCTTTTAATCCTTGCATTACAAGATTATATATTTCCTGTTTTGAATTGTCGCAGTATTTCGGCAATATCGGTTTAAAATCGTCAAGCATATTTCCGTCAACTTTATTTTCGATTTCTTCCAGATTTTTAATACAATTGTCTGCAAACTCTTTAGCACTGTTTTCTCCCATTTTTTTTGAGTACATTTTTATAAATCTGTTTTTTATTTCTTTTTCTGTCGGCATATATCTTTCACCATATGTTTTTGTTATGTCAATAGATGAATGCCCTGCAATTTCGTGCATTTTTAAATAGCTATCAAAATCATCTTTTGCACCATAGTGCGAGTCGGAAGTTAATACACATTTTATTTTTAATTCTTTTGATAATTTAATTAATTGCCAATCAACTTTTTGTTGTGTATTTTCGTCATCAATTTTATACGGCTGAATTTCAATATATAAATCCTCACCAAAAATATTTTGCATTTTTTTCAGGGCTTTAATTGCTAAATGATTTTTACCCTTTTTTATCATTTGCGAAGTGTAGCTTGCTATACAAGCCGTTGTGCAGATTACACCGTCTGAACATTCCGCTAAATCCTCAAAAGTAATTATTGAATTATAATAACGGTTTTTTTCGCCTTTTAAAAGCATACGATTAATATTTTTATAGCCTATTTTATTTTTTGCAAATAAACATAAATGATAACCACGACCGTTCATTTTTGCAGACGGTTTAAAATATGCTTCAACTCCGAGAATAGGTTTAATGCCAATTTCTTTGCAGTCAAAATAATGTTGTACCCAATTAGCTACATTTCCGTGATTAGACGTGCTAAAAGACGTGTGACCTAATTGCAAAGCTAATTTCGCTAACTCGTTTGATTTTCCGAAACCATCAAATAAACTCGCTTCATCGTGTCGGTGCAAATCTACCATTTTTATTCCACTTCTTTCTTGTAGAATTTTTATTTTTATTTATTCACTGTATAAACTTTCAGAAATTATTCTTGCAATGCCTTTCCTTGAACTGTTTATAAGTTTAATAATTTGAATTTCATCTTGAACTCGTTTATTGAGATAATATGTTTCTACATTAAAAGATATGTGATAATTATTTTCTTCATAATAAATAAAAATATCATAATGCAGAATATCTTTATATTTTAATGCGTTTATACAAAGATTTTCAAACTGTTTTTCTGTAATTGTATTTTTATCAAATTCATAATGAATTGACCTGAAACCATTTGCGTCTTTTTGATATGTGGTGTATTCAATTGTTTTCATTTTTTTATTTTCCTTTCTAACTGTTTTCATTTAATAATTGCATTATTGTTTTGCCTAAATTTGCCGCCGCTGTTGCTATTCTGCTATATTCTGAAATACACGGATTTATTTTACCGTCAATAAATGTTCCGTTTTCGTCCATTGACTTTTTTAAATTAATTAGTGTTTTTCGCATATTCTGAAAATCAGAAAACGATGTAAGGAAAAATAAATTATTTTCCATTCCACACTTTTTAGCTTTTGCAATTATAGCTTCGGCTTGTTCGTTTAAATTTCTTTGTTGTGCCATTTTTTAATTATCCTCATAATAATTTTCATCAAACCCATATTCTATTTCGTTCATTATTTCATCTGTACTTTTTATATTTGCTTTTTTAAATATTATTTTATTTAAATTTATTTCGGCATTTTCACACGCTGTTTCTATTTCTGTTTCAAATTCTGGTATATATCCTCCTGCTTCTTTACCATCAACAAACGGCGGCTCATCTTGTTCATAATAATTGTGATAACTTACGCCCTCATAATATTCGACACAATCAGTAAAATATATTTCAACAGAAAATTTTACACTTCCTATTGCTGCAATTAAATCCATTTCGGGAATTATTTCACAATCAAAATTTTTTATTTCTGTATTTTTTGCGCACTGCTTTTTTAATTCATCTTTTAAATTATTTGCTACTGTTTCTGTATTTTCATTCATCGAAAAATTTATATACGCATTATAAATTATTTCGTTTTCTCGTTCAATTTTCTGCATAAGTAAATTTCCCTTTCTTTATTTACTTTAATTTTTTAACCACTGATTATAAATCTCTGTTGATAATTGTGCCATCATAACAGGCGGTACACTCATACCACAAACATATTGCACGCTTTGTCCCATGAAATTGTAATCTTGCGGGAATGTTTGTATATTTATACTGTCTTCATTCGACAATAACATACCATCATACATCCTAAAAAATACTCCACCACTCGGCAAAGTTGGCGCTATTTTATTGTCGCCAAGAATCATATTATTAAATCCGCTTTTTTTGCCGTGCACTCGCTTATAAATATCTGATATGCAACTATCGGACTTAATTCTATATTTTATCAATTCTTTGTATAAAGAACCGTCTTTTAGCTCTCTTCCTTTTTCAGACCGAACCTCACCAAACAAAATAGGTTTTTCATTGAATTGCAATTTTAATTTTGATAAATTTAAATCGTTTCTACAACAACAAAAGAAAACTCGTTTTCTTTTTTGAGGTACTCCCATATAAGCAGAATTTAAACAAAACAATTGTACATTATAATTTATTTCTTTGAGTCTTTTTATTATTTCATTGACATAGCCTTTTGCATTTCCTTTTATTAATCCTAAAACATTTTCAGCTATAATTATTTTTGGTTTTAATTTTTCGGCAACATCAATAAAATAAAAAAATAAATCATCAAGTGTTTGTTTTTGTTGTCCCTCTCTGAATACTTTTTCTTTGCTCCAATCTTTTTCTCTTTTTCCTGCTACACTAAAAGAACTACAAGGCGGCGAACCGTCCAAAATATCCAAATTATATAATTCATCTGGCAAATTTTCTAATTTTGCAAATTCCCTTATATCCATTAAATAACTATATTTCGGATTATGATTTAATTTATAAATTGACATCATCTTTTTATCAATCTCAACATTTCCGATAACCTCATACCCTGCCAATTTATAACCCATTGTCGAACCACCGCCACAAGAAAAGCAGGAAAATACTTTTTTACCGTTTTTATTTACTTTTTCTAAATCTGTTAAATACCATTTCCACGGAAATTTATGCTCCGAACCTAAATCCGCATTTTGGACATTGATATTTGAATTTATCGTTTGCAAATTCTTCCGTTTCATATTCTTTTACTCCATTATTTTCGTTTTCATCAATATCAATATTTATATTATAATCTACATCAAAATCAAAAACAGAAAAATCAAAATCATCTGTATCAATTTTCTTTAATTCCTCTGACAATATTTCAAGGTCAAAATCCGTGTCCATTGTTAGCTTGTTGTGAACTAAAGCATAAGCGATTTTCTGTTGTTCTGTCAAGCCTTTAATTATTATCACCGGAACGGTCTGCATTCCTAAACGCTTTGCAGCTTCATATCTGCCGTGTCCCTCAATTATAACGCCGTGTTCGTCAATTCCAAGAGGGTCATTGAAACCAAAATCCTTAATGCTTTCCATTATCTGATTTATCTGTTTTTCTGTATGAATTTTAGCATTGTTTTCATACGGTTTTATTTTTTCAATTTTTATATTTTTAATCTGTAAATCTCTTTCCTGCATTTTTTACACCTCAATTAAAATGGTACATTGTCGCTCAACATTTCAATTACTTCTTGACGGCTCTTGCCTGTGTAATCAAATCCTCTTTTTTTACATTCAGCTTTCAAGTCTTTATTACTCCATTCGCTGTAATCTATTTCTTCATCTTCATCAAAGTCGCTTGTATCTGTAATCACATTTTCATTTCTTTTTCTGGACGGCTTTTCGTCCTCGTTATCGTCCGCAGGATAAGCGTTAAATACTATATCCATTATTTCGTCCTTTGTATACGGCTCTTCATCGCCCTTAAACGGCTTTTTATCAAGAGGTAATACAGTGTATACCGTGTCCGTTGCTTCGCCTTGACGTGTGATTATGTAGTCCCTGTCGCATATCGTGTTATATTCTTCGTACATCGTAATCATTGCAGGAATAGGCGTGCATTTTGTAGCTTTGTACATAAACAGTTCCCTTTGCTTTGTTTCATAGTTCCAAATAGTAAATACAAAATATTCAGCGGGTTTCGGGTCTTCCTTGCACCGTGGACACTCTTTACCGTACAATTCAAGGCAGGGGTGATTATATTCTTTCCATTTCGTATGGAACGGAATTACAACGCCTTTTTCCATATCAGTCAGAAATCTAATTCTTACTTTGCCATCTTTCTTGACATAGAAAATATTCGACATTCCTTTTCCCGCTTTTGAAATTCTGTCTTTCATCATTTGAACAATTGTTTTTGCACTTTCAGCCATTTTTAATTTCTCCTTTGTAATTAATTTAAATTTCTATATTGAAACCGTGTTTATTTGCTTTCTTCACGGTATCACGCCAATATTTATTAAATTCATATTTATCCAAATCGCCCGTATCCTTTATATATTCAGGATATTTAAAGCGAACTACATCAAAATAATTTCGTAAATATTCAGTACCTTTTTCGCCTGTTTCTGTATTGTCTAAAGCTGATATTACTTTATCGGTATATTGATATATTTTATTAATTTGCTCTTTTGTGATTTTCCAACCAAGAATTGCAACAGTATTTTTTATTCCGTATTGTAGCAATTTAAAATAATCCATTGAACCCTCAACTATTACAACATATTCTGCTTTATAATTTCCAAACAATGTATTACGGCGGCTAAACCCCTCACCATATAAATATTTACGTTTTTTTTCTGTTTCTGAATTTGTCGCTCTGCATACGTAATTTATAAAATCGCCGTTTTCAGTTATCGGAAATATTATGCCATAATCACCATTAAAATTTTCTTTTGCACCGACCGCTTGTAATAATTCTGTTGTAAATCCTCGCTTTAACATATATTCTTTTGCAATACTTTTTTTTGTCCAATCTGTTTTTGGCAAACTATAATAATAACGCCTTGCTTCAAATAATGCCTGTTCGGGATTTAGCTTTTTTACGGGCAGTATTTCAACGGATTTATTTGTTTTTTTATTCCGCAAAATACGCTCTAAAATAATCATTGCTTGCAAACTATTACATTCTTCCATTTGCATTATAAAATCTAAAGCGTTTCCACTTGCACCGCAACCGAAACAATAATATTTGCCTTTAATTAAGTCTATTGACAATGAAGCATTGACGTCGCCGTGAAAAGGACAAATTAATTTCATTTTTTCAGCTGCGAAACCGTCAATAAAATTATAGTATTGTAAAACTTTTAAAAGCTGCTCTGACTCATTAATCTTTTGTATCATTTTCGGAAATATCGTTGTATTTCAAATATGAACTTGTTTTTATTTCAGTAAATTTCAAAACGTCCTTTTCTGTTATTCGCTCATCGTCAAAAGCCTTTTCTATTTTATTTTTATTTGGTATTCGGCTCACGCTAATTATTTGTTTTAGCCGTGATTTCATTTCTGGATTTTCAGACAAAAATTCGTTTAATGCCGCTCCATCAACCTCGTACTCTTTATCTGTTAAATCATTCAATAATTCTTTTGATAAATATTTACGCATATTTTCAATATCATAAATTAATTTATTAACTTGAATATATTGAACTTGCACGCTGTCACTATCATATTTTTTTACGTTCTTTTTCTGCATATAATTTTTTATTTTATTTTCCAATTCTGTTTTTTCGTTTTCAAGTACAGATATTTGATTTTTTAATTCTGCACATTTTTCTATTGCCTGTTTTACAGTCATTTTAATTCACTCCTGTTTTTTATTTTTCTTATCTTGACAAATTAGCGTCAACAAACATAACGCTTTTGCAGTTAGGACATTCGGAACAAAAATAAATACAACCGTGTTCATCTGTTTTTATATAATATTCACCCTGTTCCGCTATGTACTCACAACCACAAATGCCACAACAAAATTTCCTTTCTATTTTTGTATTTAATTCTTTGCCTTGCTTTATAATTTTCATTTTTTATCACTCCGAATTTTCTTTTTGCTTTTTGCATTTTTGCGCTAATTCTTCAAGCCGATTATAAATAGAATTTAATTCATTATATTCGTCCTGCGTTAAATTCTGGTCGCAAAATTCTTTATTAAATCGCTTTTTAATTTCGCCTAAATAACTGCCTATTGTGTCATATATTCTCAACAATATTTATTCACCTACCTTTTAAATTTTATTATTTTTAAACTGATTAACTAAATTTCTGTAACGTTCATTTAATTCAGATATATTATCACAACCTAAATGAAATTTATTTCCATCAACTGTATAAATTGTAATTACATTATTTAAATTAGTTTTTCTTTTTTCCAGTGCTACAACTTTATCCACATCAACTGTTAATCCATAATTGTCACCATCGGCGGTAATTGAAATAAATTCATTCACCAAATTTCACCTCCGAATTATTTCTGCTTTTCCATTTCAGCTGCTCATATATTTGGTGCGGTAAAAATCTACTTGTTTTTACCCACGCTATTTTTGATACTGGTACTTTAAAAAATGTGCCTTTTCTACTCTGACAAATTACTGTTTTTACATTGCCGTCTGTATCTCTGTATATTTCTGTTGCCTTTGCCGATGTTGCTTTATCCTTTTCAAAATTAAATATTATTATATCTCCGATTTTTACGTTATTAATATAATCAGCTTTTGTTTTTCGTTCACCGCTATATTTATTATATTTTTCAGTACAAAGAATTTCGACCTTTTCATTTTCCGCATTATTTTCATTTTCTTTGCAAGTACAATGTTCACACGGCAGATTACATTCACATTTATTTTCGTTCTCAGATTTACCAAAAGCTAAAATATTTTCTATTAATTCAGATTTTTTCATTTTGTGCCGTCCTTTTATATTATATTCTTTTGCAATCTCCAAAAGTTCATTTACAGTCATTGTTTCAAGTTCATTTTTGTTTTTCATAATATATTTTCCTTTCTGTATTTTAATTTTTTTCTGTAAGTACACCTAAAGTTAAAAATGCTATCATTAACAAGGCGGTACAGTCTTTGGTGATTACTGCTGATATTATTCCGACTAAAATCAAAATTACCGCTAAAAATTTTTGTTGCCTTACATACTGTTTTTTACTCATTATTTTCACCTGCTTCATATTCATTTTTTAACTGATTTAAAATAACAATCATTTCACGCATCGTTATATAATTATGCTGATACAAATATATACAACGATTTGCAGATTTTTCAAATTGTTCTCTGTTCATTTTTACACCTTCTTTATTTTCTTGCCAGTTCCGCTTTCATCATTGCTTTTGTTGCCCTGACTTTTGCTTTATCTTGCTTTATCCATTCTTTGTATTCTTCATCACCATATAACTCATAACAAAAAATGGATTCTTCAAGCTTGTGTTTGGCTCTTTTTAAACCTTCGTTCAACTCATTCATATTCATGACAGTTCAACTCCTTTTTTAATACTGTTTTCTTCTTCTGCAAGATATACATCACACGTTCCGCAACCGTCTTGATCAACATAGCCATAATCAATGAGCCCGTATTCCTTGACATAATACAAACCGTTTACGCTGTTTTTCTGATAACTACACTTAAACGCCTTCAAGGCTTCAACTGCCTTTTCTACTGTGTCATAGACATCAATTACATAATTAGAACAATCTAATCTGTCAAGTGTATCCCCCTTGCTAAATTTTTTAAATTCCTTTTCTGTCAACATTGTGAAACCGCTTCTGATTGCATATACTTTTTTCTCCACAACTGTTCAACAACCTTTCTATTACTGTATTTTTACTGTGGGATTTACAAAGAAATTATAAAAACAACTTACCCCATATCAAGCGTGATTTAAGTTCACTATATTGTTCAGGATATTCTGTAACCTGAGTAATATAGTGCATTTTCTCATCATAATATCTCTCAGCAGCTTTTTTAAAAAACTGCAAACCAAGATGTTCATCTGGTGTGGTGTGCATTCTAACCATTTCTTTTGCAACCTCAAATACATCGTCCGACCAAATAATTTTCTCAATGTCTCTGGGCAAAACATCACTAAACGCTTTCCACGCTTTTATCTGTCTAAAATACTTATCTGTCAATTGTTTTTCCTCTTCCGTCATATCCCTACAACCGTAAGACTCATCTTCTGGGGTAAAATAAACACTGTAATTTGCCATAACTGTTTTCCTACTTTCCAAACTGTTTTAGGGTTTTTGTTTTCCCTTATCTTGATTATATTATAACATACCCCTTTACAAATGTCAATAGTTTTTAGAAAAAATATTATACAAAAGTTTTATGTTTTTATTGTACATAATATACAATATATACAAAGCATAAAAAATAGCCTGATTTTGGTATCAGGCTAAGTATACTATATATAATGTATCTGCTTACATCTGTTTCAGACTTTCCATACAACGCTTAATAGCTTCCTTAGTCTTGCTATCGTCTGCACTGTACATCATATCTTCAAGCTGTTCAACCATATCCTCCTTGGCGTCATCTCTACTATATCCACGCCTGTAAGAGTTACCGCCACGCATAGACATATCACGACTATAGCCGCCCCTGTTCCTTGTTCTGGAATTGCCCCGCTCATAAGCATATTGATCGCCGTATTCTCCATCTATACGAGCCGACCACATTCCCGCTTCACTATAGCCGCCATCTTCAAGCATTTCTATTTTGTCAATATTCTTAATAGTATCAGTCAGTTTGTAGAATACATCAAGGTTAGTTTGTGTCAGCTTGCTTTTGCTTGCTTCCGTTGTAAGTCTATCTAATTCCTCGCATAACATTTCTTTAAGTTCATTTATTTTTTTCATTGCTTTTTCGCTCCTCTCTTACGCTACTCTATCAATTATTATATTCGCATTCTGCACATTTACGGGAATAGTGCTTGTATTTTCGACTGCTATGGTATAGCAACAGCCTTTTGGTACATTAATGAATACATCTGTTGAAACGTTGAAATATTCATCAACCGCCGCAGGCGTTACTATCATATTAGTTGTTTGAACAGGCTCACCATTAATTGCAATCGCTAATGATATTGCACCGACCGCCGAACCTGTTGGAACTGCTATATTTGCACCAAAAGAAACACGATACCTTGCAAAACATTGATTATTTGTAATTCCTCGCAGTGTTATTATTCCCGAACCGTCACGGTGAACGACAAAACCTTTATTGCAGCAAATAGGCTCATCTGTAAACAATACATTCTGACCGACCGCAACAGTCTGAATAGCATTTGCAGTATATTCTACCGCCATTATTAATCACTCCTTATTTAATTATTATTTTTATTATTTAACGAAATAGGCGACAAAATTATTTTTCGTAATCCTGCCGCCTAAATCATTATATATACTATCAGCAGGAAAGCTGAACATTTCCAATTATTTCGGAAAAGGTATTTTTTTATTTTTTTAACTGTTTAATTAACCATTGCAAGCGCAACCACAATTACCGAAATTATAGTTGTTCGCATTTGCATATCCGTATAAACCTGTATAAGGGTTACATACTGTATAGCTCGGAATAGGGCAAGGTCTTAACTGATTTACAAGGTAGTTATTCTGCGCCTGCTGAGAAGCCGCCAGTCTAAGTGCCTGATTTTCATCACGCAGTGTTTGCGCTTCCTTGTTTGCAAGATAATCGATAATTCTATCGCCCATTTTGTCAATTGCTTGTATAGTTCCGCAATTGTACTGTTGCATATCAAACCTATTCTGCATAGCGATTTTTTCGTTATCGCAGCAACAATCTTTAATAGCACCTTGAATAGCATTAGTATTCATAATACCCTGTACGGTGTTATCTTTGATATTCTGTTGAGTCTGGCAACAACAATCGGCTAACTGTCTTGAAAGTTCATTTTGTCCTTGCTGAGTCTGATAACCTAAAGTGCATACAGCATTATCAAGACCACGGAACTCATTAGCTATTTGCATTTGAACACCGTTTACCATTCTTGCGGTATCGTACTGTTGGTTACAAATAGTACTATTCAGATTTGCAAAACCAACATTAACAGAGTCTGCTATCCCTGCGGTCTCTCTCATAAGGTTTTGGAAGTTGTTGTCGATACAAGCCTGCTCCCTTGTAAGTGCGCCCTGCATTGCACCGCCGCCACCATTACCGCCGAAACCGTTACCGAAACCACCAAAACCGCCCCAGCCGAATATAGCGAAAATCAGGAAAACTAAAATCCATTCCCCCCATGCTCCGCCCCAACCGTTGTTATTGCCGTTGTTATTATTTCCATTAATAGCAGCATAATCGGCGGGCGACATTTCACACGTTGTCATAAATAAATCATTCCTTTCATTTAATTATTTTTTTTTATTTATTGTAATTAATTAAAATTAAAAACAATACGAATTAAAAACCAAACATATTTTTAAAGCTATCAAATTGTGGCATTATTTGTTGTACTTTATTTTGCAATTGATTAATTTGTTGTTGCGTAATTCCTTTATCTTGAATTACTTGCATTAATACATCGTGAGAATTTTTGCCCCTCATTTGTTGCATAAATTGCTGAAAAGGATTGACGTTATTTTTATTTAAATCATTAAACAAAGAATTAGCCATTATTTTCGCCCTCTTCCTTTACAGAATTATTTTTTGATGTTTTATTATTTACGGTAAATTTATTTGAAAGATTATTTACCTTTTTCACTATTTCGTCAAACTCATCTCTTGTAACATAATTATTATTGTTGTTTGTAATCGTATTTATATTTTCTTGTATATTATTGTTTTGCGGTTTTCTATCTGTCCAGTCTATTATCCGCATTGACGGCATTCCTGAATTATCAACGGATTTTATATAAATACTTGGACTTTCTGAATCCCACAATACGACTGTATGATTTTTTAATACGGGGTAAGCTTTTGCAGCCGCTTCACCTTGTACCCAAACAATTCCGCTATCATTATCATTATTTTGCTGTTGTGGAATTTGATAATTATTTAAATCGTTATTCTGTTGTGAGTATGTTTGCGGCATTTGCACGGGCGGATTATAATAAGGATTTTGTAAATTAGGGTAATAATTAGGAACAAAATTATTATTGTACATTTTAATTTCTCCTTTTTATTTTAATTTTTCTTTTGCCAATAATATAACGGCGTTTCATTTCTGCTATCCCACGTATCATAAAAATTTGAGTTTTTTACTGCGACCACGTGAGACGGCAAAGCTAACAAATAATTACCTTTTGGATTATCCCGACAAAAATCCTCAACGCTGTAATCGTCTGGATAATCGTTCGGAATTATTTTACGTTCATATCCTTTACTTTTTAAATACGCTCCCCATACGTGATTTGCAGACGGCATATCACACATAATTAAGCCCTGCACCATCAATTCAATAAATACCGTTTCCCAATCTTTTTCTAACAATTTTGAAATTGCCCTGACAGTACAATCACCAACATTGTTATTTTCGGGATTAGCATTATATCGGACAAACATTTTAATCAGCCCTTTTTATTTAAATAATAAATTAATTAATATATTTAAATCGTCATTATTTTTATATTCATTATATAATGTTTCTGCAAATTGTTTTGTTACATTATATTTATATTGCATTTCTGTTATTATTATTTCTTTTGTATACACCAAAATATTTTTATCCTTTTCTTTTTTTTATTCTATATTTATTATAACACATTGAAAAACAAATAATTATAAAGATTTAATTCTGTTTTGATATTCTTTTCTATGATTTTAATAACCTATTTTTAGACAAAAAATAAAACACACCAACAAACTAAATTAATAGTTCATCAGTGTGTTTTACTGAAAAAGGAGTATGAAATTGAAAAACAAAAAAATATTGATAGCCGTTTTCACGGCGGAAAGGCTAATCTATTATAAAAGTTTTCTTAATTTCTTTAGACATTTTAAATGCTTTTTATATACGTTCGCTCTTGACATTCCTAAAGTGTCAGCTATATAACCGAAATCTTTATCCTTGACGTAATGTAATTTCAAAATTTCTTTTTCGGTATCATTCAACATAGATATTTCTAACAAGTCATTAAAATCTTTTATTCTGTCAATTTCTTTTATTTTGTGTTTAGTCTGAATATTTTCACTATTCATTTTTGTTTTACCATTTACGTCCGCACGTTGGACATTTTTTACCTGATTTATTATTGCTTGTGTTTTTCTTTGTGTGTGTTGTTGTTTTTGTATGTTTAACTTTAATCGCCATAATAATCGTCCCACGTTTCGGCTTCCGTTGTAACTATTTCTGTTTCGTCGTTCGGTGTTTCATTATGTACCGCATTATCATTGTATTGATTTAACTGATTGTGTTCACCGTCAAGTGTATATTCTGTCGTTTCCGTTGTAGTTGTTTGATACTGTAGCAGCTCTTTTACAGTAAATATATTTATTAAAAAAGAAACAAAAAGCAACGCTATTAATAAATATAAAATAATAAATATTTTTTTAGTCGCTTCTTTTTCTCGTTTCATCATATCAATTAATATTTTATCAACGCTATTATTATTTTCCATTTCTATTTTTCACCTTTAAAACATTATTTTCATTATAACACCTAACATTGCAACACCTATCGCTGATAAAATACCGACTACCAAATTTAATTTTGTATTTATTGTTGCAAATTTAATCTGACAATCAATTATTTTTTCAGCCTGTTCTTCAATAGTTTTTTTTAAATCCTTTACCACGCTGCAAGTGTCGCACGGACAATTTTTATTATTTTCCATTGCTTTAGTCCTCTAATTCTGGAAGTCCTGCTATGCTTGTTAATAATGATAATATTCCTGCAACAATCGAAGATGATAATACAATTCGCCAATCAATTTGTGATAAAACCACCGAAGTTCCTATTGTCGCAATTGCCGTTTGTGCTATTGTTTTTATCGCTCTTATCCCTGCGGCTTTTATCCATTTTTTAAAATCAAAGTTTTTCATATTATCACTCCTTTTCTTTCTTGACCGACATTCCAAGATTTAAACATTCAGTTTTTATTTTGTCGGCTTGACTTTCAGATATATTATTTATTTCTGCTATTATTTTATATTTATCAGATTTATTAAATCCGTTTAATCCTGCGTTTTTAATTATTTTAGGAAAATCTTTATAACATTCATTTATGTCTACATCTCCGCTAATTCCTTTTATTTTTTCTTTCCAAGAATACTGCCACATATCATATACATTGCAGCTTTGCGGTTTTTTTCCGTCTACTCTTGCTATCCATAACGAATATCTATCAAAAATTGATTTATCCAAATTAGTTGTGAAAAAACTATCAAAACTATATACTCCACAAAAATATCCTGCATTTTCAATTACATCACAAAATGCTTTTACATTGTCAGTGCATTTTTGTTTTCCCATTTGTAAATGTTTTGGTTCTTCAATATCAAAATATAAAGGTAATTCAAAAGTTTTATTTTTTATTACATCTAAAAATGTTAATGCTTCTAATTTTGCTTCGCTTGTATTTTCGGCATATGAATACCAATAAGCACCGACAAACAAATTATTTGCTTTTGCATTTTTATAATTATTTTCAAACTGTTTGTCTTTTTGCGTTATTACTTTGCCATATCCTGCTCTTATTATTACACCGTCTATTCCTGAATTTTTTACCTGTTTAAAATCTATTATTCCATTGTGATGTGATATGTCTATAATTCTATATTGCGTCATCATTTGTCACACCACACTTTCATCAGACAGTTCTTCATCGGAAGATATTGGTTGAACTTCTGTGGTTTGGATTTGTCCCCAAGAACTGTATCTATATTGTATTGTATCGTCAACAGGAGCCGCGTCAATATTTCTTATATAAAATATTGGTAAAGATTTTCCACTAACTAAATTTATAATCTGTGTAAATGTCGGGTAATTAGTATTTTTTGTATAATGATTGTATAATACCGTCAAAACAAAAGCACTTTTTGCTGGGCAATTTTCAAACAATTGTGCTGCGGAATTTGTGGTACATTCATATCGTCCTGGTATTAAATAATTATTTAAATCTTTATCTTTACTATCTATAACAATAGTAGTTCCAAATATACTTTTTTCTTCGATAGCCATTCTAAACTTCTTAAGAGTCTGTTTCAATTGGTCAATCATATTATATCGCCTCCTAATCGGTCATTATTTCATTTATTTCTTCATCTGTTGCTTCTAATTCTGCTTTTGGTACAAATTCAAACAATTGCACTTTAATTTCATTTACACTGTTTTCTACATCTTCAATTGCTTGGACCAAATTCGCTTCTGTTACGAATTGTGAAACGTCAGGAATTTCTCCCTCAACACTATTTATTAATTCTTTAACCTCCGTATCGTCATATATTATATGGTCTGTTCCGTCAATTGTTAAATGCCCATTTTCTATTGACGGCTCTACTGTACTTCCTGCACTCGCTGAACCGCCCGACCCGAACGAAAAAATACTTTGCGGAAAATCTTTACCAACTATTTGAATTTCTCCGCTTCCCTTTGTATATACTTTTTTGATTTTTGGAAAACCTACATCGCCAATTGTATTTGCATTGTTAGCAGCTATTTTAATTACATTTTCTTTTTCTTCCGAAATTTCGGGATATGCAGAAAACAAAACATCTGTGGAACTAAGATTATTTAATTCTGCATAAATGTATGGTCTATCAAGTTCTATTTCTTGTTCATTACTATTTAATGTTACTGTTTTTATTGTCATTTACTTTCACCTTGCTTTCTTTAATTATATCATATTTATTTAAATTTGTCAATACAAAATTGTACAAAATAAAGTTTATAAATTTGTATGATATTTTGTTTATTTGTTAAGCAAATAATCTGTTATTTCAAGTATTTCTTTTTCTGTTAAAGCACGATT
>CANRPR010000007.1 GCA_947632535.1 uncultured Clostridia bacterium
AGAGGTATGAGAAGAGGAAGAAAACATGGCATTAAGGAAGGTAGAAAAGAAGGTAAAGAAGAAGGGCTCAAGGAAGGTATAAATCAAACTAAAATAGAAACAGCAAAAAATTTATTAGCGGAGAATATAGATATTAATATAAT
Source organism: uncultured Clostridia bacterium (assembly GCA_947632535.1). Lineage (GTDB taxonomy): Bacteria > Bacillota > Clostridia > TANB77 > CAG-508 > CANRPR01. The sequence goes on from CANRPR010000007.1 coordinate 144, forward strand.
ATCTAAAGCAACTGGTTTATTAGTAGAAGAAATAGAAAAATTAAAGTTTTAAAGACTAAAAAATCGCTTTGAATTTAAAATTCCAAGCGATTTTTATTATTATTTTTTTAACGCACCTTTTCCATCTTTGCGAAGCAAAGCGGTTCTTTTTTGCGACTTTTGTCTGCTTTGTCTTACTAAAATTCCAAATGCATATACAGTTAGGCAAAATGTCCAAAAAAGAACCGTCCCCATTTGGACATCTCCTGTTTTTGGCAATTTACCTGGTGCTATTGTTGTGTCATTGTTATTAGTATTTTCCATTTCCGGATTGTTATTTACGTCTTCTGAAGGATTTTCTTCGTTTTCGTCTTTCTGTGTTATCTCAGATATTGTGACTTTACCAATATAGTTTGATTTCGAACTTTCTTCTAATATATCATAATTTGCAAATTGAATGCATTTGTAATTGTTGTCTGTACTCATATCTCCATTTTGGGAAATTCTTAAATATATATTCCATTCACCTAGTTCTATATTTTCTGGTAGTGGTACTTCTATATTAACATTAGAAATTTCTTTTGAATTCCACAAAGTTGCATCAATGTTTGTTTGTATTTCGTATTTTTTATCCCCGTTTGCTAACACTATTGTTGTTTTTTTCTCATTTATTAAATTTCCAAAACCTACATTTTCAATTTGTAACTTGGCTTTTAATGTCTCATTTGCTTCTATTTTATTTACGACCTCTGATTTTCTTAAAACGAACCTATATCCTAAATGGTTTGCAACATAGTTGTAGCCTGTTTGACCTACATATAGCTCATCTTCCCCATTGTAAAGTTCTTCTTTCCATTGTTTAATTACTTTATCATTCCATTCTGTGTTTAAGTAAGTAGTATGTGTTCTAAATCCTTCTTTTGATATATATTCTATTGTGTTTAATGGCGTTTTCGATGCATAATTTGCAACTACTTCTCCACCATAGAATGTATGCTTTGCTTGATTTTCTAGCCATGAAACTTCTATTTCCCTATTTGCAAAGGTTCCAAGATCACTTTCTGAACCTAGATATCCATCATTGAATAGCCCTACTCTATATGCATCTGTTCCCTTCTGAGTAATATTTTCATTCAAATTTTTTCTATCTATTCCAATCCATTTTGCATAGTAGTTAGGTGTTCTAACACCAATTTTTATAGTTTCTGGAACTGTATCTAACATTACATCTATTGCTTTGCTAACATTTTCTGTACTAGACACTTTACTTGAATGCATTTCTCCCCATGGTCCAAAAAAACCTAATTCTACATATGTAAGCACATCTTTATTTTTCTCAAAAACAGGCTTTAATTGTGAAATATGCTTCAATATCATATCTAATGATGGTTCTAGGTCTTTTACTCCATTAAATCCATCATATGCAAATCTTATAATTACACTTCCTCCATTGTTTCTAATATTTGCAAAGGTTTCATCTAATGCATTTAATGCATCTTCTGTAAATTCTAAATCTCCTACTCCATTAACTGCTCCTGAAAAATTTCCTATATCAACCCTTAAATGGACTAAATTTGCACGAGAATTTGTTGCTTTATTATCTGTTGGTTTTAATCTAAGAAATGCTGTACTATAAAAGCCTTTTTCTGGGTTTTTTATGTTTTCTACATTTTCAGTATAATTAATATCCTCCATTAATGTATATTCTTCAGTTTGAGCTGCTTGTACAATTGTTATATTAGTTAACATTATTGCAAGTATGAATATATTTAATAAAACAATTTTTATTAATTTTGATTTCATGGTTAGTCTCCTATCTTATTTTCTTTTTTCATGCTGTATTAAATTATAACATATTTTACATAAAATTGGAAGTATTTTCGCTTAATTATAAAAAATACTCCATATATCAAAACCATTTTATAGTTTGTTATATGGAGTACATATCTCTATGCTCTTGGATGTGCCTTTGCATATTCAGTTTTTAATGCTTTATCTTGAAATTGCATATATATTTGTGTTGAAGAAATATCTGAATGTCCTAACATATTTTGTATAGATTTTAGGTCTGCACCATTTTGTAATAAATGTGTTGCAAATGAATGTCTTAATATATGTGGTGTTATATCTTTTGAAATGTTGGCTTGTTCCTTGTAGTATTTTACTATTTTCCAAAAACCTTGTCTAGTTAATCTTCTACCATTTATATTAATGAATAGTGCTTTTTCTTTTTCATCCTTTACTAAAATGCTTCTTGAATTCTCTAGATAGTCTACTAATGCTTTCATTGATAGTGATCCTAATGGAATATTTCTTTTTCTTCTTCCACTTGCACATGTTACATATCCTTCTTTTAGATTAAGATCATCTATATTTAATTCTATTATTTCACTAACTCTCATTCCTGTAGCATATGCAAACTCTAACATTGCTTTATCTCTTATTCCTTTTAAATCAACATTTTTAGGTTGATTTAACAATAATTCTACTTCTGCTGATGTTAAAATGCTAGGAATTCTTTTTTCTATTTTTGGTGAATGTAACCTTTGAGTTGGATCCTTTTTTATTTTTTTAATTCTTACTAAATATTGATAAAATGCTCTTATAGAAGCTAAGTTCCTAGATACAGTTGATACTTTTTTTCCTTGCCCTTCTATTCCTTTTAAGTAGTTCGTAATATTGTCTTCCGTAACTTTTAGGTAATTCAAGTTGTTCTCATTTAAGTATTCTTCAAATTGCAATAAGTCCCTCTTGTATGATTGTAATGTATTCTCAGATAATTTTTTTTCATCTTTTATGAATTTTAAAAAGTTATTTATATATTTTTCCATTTCTAGCTCCCCCACTCAAATTTTTGTGTCTCTATTTTCTTAAAATAAAAATTGATTTACATAAACTATATAATGTTATATCAAAATTATTTGAAAAAGTAAAGCACTTTTTTTATTTTTTTTATTTTTTCTTTATAAATATGGATTTATTATTTGTAATAGTTCAGTAGAAATATATGCTTCAATTAGTGCTGAAACTTGCATAATAATTAAGATAAATGCACAAAATATTGTATGTCTTGTTATTTCTACTTTAATGTTTTCTCTTCTTCTGTCTTTTATAATTGACTTGTATAGACATATTCCACTTACTCCAAGTGCTAATAGACAAGGAATCCATATAATGTTTTGCAATAACATTGCACAAACTGAAAACATAATTCCTTTTGATTCTAATACAAGCATTATAGAAGAAATTGTATATCCTAGGCAAAATCCTTTATAAATTAGTATGGCATATACTATTGGCATTCCTACCACTGTTGATCCAACAAACCACATACTTAGTACCAAAATTATATTTGACATAAATTCTTCTTTTATTAATGCAATTTTGTCTATAGAACTATTTGATTTTAGCTTCTCTATAAATCCATTTATGTATGTACTTATTTCTTCTATCTGCATTTGCGTTGATTTATTAATAAAAATGACACCTGCTATAATTCCTATGATAAGTAGTATTATAACTAATACATATTCTTTTTTATTATTATTTAAGTAATTTATAAATATTGTTTTTATACTTTGTGATTTTTTTATAGGTTTTCTTGTGTTTATCAATTTATTACTCATATTCCTCTCCTGTATAAAATTATTTTTATCATTTCTTATACATAATGTCTATGTAATAAATTGAATTTCTAGAACTATTATTTTAACCTGCTGTCACCTTTCCATATACACCACCGCCACCGACTTTTTATAGAAAGCTTACCTTCTCTTGCAGCTACAATGTTATTAGCTATTTTTTCTCCTACTACAGCTTCTATGTCATCTCGTGAAAGTTTATGTAAAATATCCATTTCTGTTCCAAAATGCTCTAATAGTTTATCAATAGTTTTTCCTCCTAAACCTGGAATAAATGTAAGAGGTATTTGATAAACATATTGTGGTCTGTTTGCAGGACTTTTGCTTTCTTTTTTATCTTTAATAATTTCTATTCTATCAAATACTCCCATTGTAATATTCCTACTATCACAATCTGGGCAAGTAGTAACTGGAGCCTCTCCAGCAATATTTTTACCACATACCTCACAAAAAGTCCTATGATATTTCCCTAACTTTGGATCTAATCCATAATTAGATAGAATCTTTCTACCATCTTCATTTTTCAAAGCTTTCACTAATTCTTTGAAGCTTATATCTTCTAATAATATTTTATTATACTCTCTTGCTATTTTTGGTAAAGAATGAGCATCTGAATTAGTAATAAAAGTTTTGGTTTCAAGTTCAGATATTTTATCTGCTAAGTATGTATCTGCACTTAAGCCAAGCTCAATTGCTGATACCCTGTCAAATTTCTCTTTAAATATTTTCTCTAGTCTATCTGTACAATTACCATAAAAACTTTTATGTGGAGTAAATGCATGTGCTGGAATTAAAATTCCATTATACTTTTCAACAATATCTATTAAATCATAGGCTGAAATATCCGCCCTTTGTGAACTTAAGGTGATATTGCTAATATGATTACTCATTTCTTTAGAAAATCCTTTTATATCATTTAATGTTGGAAAAAAGCATATATTATGCGCACTTCCGGTTTTTCCTTCACTATTTACTTCAGAAGTTTCAATTTCACTTCCTAAAATAATACAAACTTTATCCTTATAAATAATACCACCATCAGGAATTTCATAAGCCTCACCTTGTCCGCAAAAACTCCTCTATATCCTCTATTACATATGGTGATGCACAATCAATAATTCCAACAATATTAATACCTTTTCTTTCCACACATTCCTTTGCTATATTTTCAAAATTCAAACTCCTTGCTGCTGTTATCTTTATGGGCTTATTCGATTTACTTCTACCTATATGCACATGCAAATCTGCAAACACTTCATACATCTACTTTTCCTCCTTTTTGGTCCATGTCCAATTGGGGACGGTTCTTTTTTGGACATTTTGTCCATTTAGGGACGGTTCTCTTTTGGACACTTTCCCCTATACCGTTTTTAAGTCTCGCCATTATAGCGAGACTTTTCTTTTGTAATTTTATTTTGTTTTACATTTCTCTTAAATCCCCAAAATCCTCTAAGCTAAAATTCTTTTCTTCTGCTTTTCTTTTATCTATCTGCCTTTGTGACATTTGTTGCTTTTTGTTTTTATAAAATTCTGTCATAGCTTCTTTTTCATTATTTATTGACATTTCTACTACTTGTATTCCTTCCCTTATATCATTTATGCCCATTACATTAAAATCTAATTTTAATTCTTTGATTTTACCCGTTGAAAGCGACTCGTCATATCCATTGGCTAAACTCATATTATCCCTCCTATATTGCGATATTTTCCGTTACCGATACAAATTCTTTAAATTTATCTAAGTAAATATTATTTACATCCTTCAAATTTCTATATTCAAGTAATACTAATGCTTCGTCAATTGGAAAAGCCCTTCTTTCTGGTCTATCTAACAGCATTCCTCCAAAATTGTCCATTATTTCTAATATATCGCTTTCCTTTTCTCTTGGTGTACTACCACTATATCTATTTACCTCTTCACATATCTTGCAAAACCTATCACTAAATCCTAAAGTTGATAAATACTGTGCTCCCTCTTTTGCATATGACTTTACTTTTGACAAATCCTGATGATCTAATGACTTCTTGCAACTACATAATAAACTAGCAGTAATTACTATGTTTTTGTCCACATCAATATTCATATCTTCTATAAACATTCTTGCTAGTTCTGTTTTAAACAGTACGGAATTATCGAAATATATATTAGTTCGCTTTTTCATATAATATACAATTTCTAGTTTTCTTATATAATCTGGTTCACCTAAGATATAATCTGCAAAAGTTTCCATATTTCTCCCTCTTTTAAAATATTTCACTTTTATTATATGCTAAAGTAAACAACAATTCAACGATGTTACGTAAATGTATTATTTTTGTAATATTTATGTAAAAATTTGCATATCTTCTATTACTTTTTCTAACTGACTTAATGTACCATTATTTTCTATTACATAATCTGCTTTTTGTGACAGATAGCCATCTTTTAGTTGAATGTTTATTCTGCTTTCTGCAACACTCAATTCAACTGCATCCCTTATGCAAATTCTTTTTAATTTCACATCTTTTTTAGCAATCATTGCTATAGTTATATCACAAATTTTATCTAATCCACTCTCAAATAACAGTGGAGCATCTATTACAACCGTATTGCCTTCTTTTATGTTATTAATTTTTCTTTTAATTTCGTCAACAACATATATAAATGTAAGATTATTAAGTTTCGTTCTTTCTTCCTCATTTTTATAGATAATATTGGCTAACTTCTTTCTATTAAGTTTTCCATTAGCATTAAGAATATCTTGTCCAAATTCTTTTACTATATTTTCCAGATATTCCGTTGATTCTTGCGTTAGTTGTCTTGCAATTTCGTCTGCATTTATTATTTTTATATCATATTTCCTTTTTAATATTTCACATAATACTGTTTTTCCCACACCTGAATTTCCAGTTAATCCCACAACCTTCATACTTTCACCTTATACTTTCTATTGCCTTTCGTGCCAATTCGTCACAGCGATTATTATATTCATTGTCACTATGTCCTTTAACTTTAATAAACTCCACATTATGCCTTTGTGTTAAACCATATAATTCTTGCCACAATTCCTTATTTTTGACTGGTTCTTTATTCGAATTTATCCAATTTTTCTTAATCCATCCATATATCCACTTTTCATTAAAAGCATTTACAACATATGCACTATCACTAAAAATTTTCACATTACACTCAAACTTCAACAATTTAAGCGCCTCTATTACAGCTGTTATTTCCATAACATTATTTGTTGTATTTTCGCAACTTCCAGATATCTCTTTTTTGCTCCCTTTGCACATTAGTATACTTCCCCATCCTCCCGGACCAGGATTGCCTGAACACGCTCCATCTGTATATATTATAACTTCTTCCATAGTTAATTTCATTCCTTCCTTTATTGCTTAATATATAAAATTTTAATTTATTTTTAGACCTTTTTTCTTTTTTCTTTATAAATATTGTTTTTTTTTATTCTTTATGATATTATATCAATAGTTTATAGTTTTTTTCAATATATATTTTAAGAAAGGAAGATAAATATGGGCAAAATTTTAGGCGTTATAGCTGAATATAACCCTTTTCATAATGGGCATCAATTTCATTTAAATCAGTCCAAGAAAATGTTGGAAATAGAATATACTGTTGCTGTTGTTAGCGGTAATTTTGCTCAACGAGGTGACACTTCTTTAATTGATAAATGGTCTAAAACACAAATGGCTTTAGAAAATGGTGTAGACTTAGTAATTGAGCTACCTACAATATACAGTGTTTCTAGTGCAGAAAATTTTGCTGATGGTGCTGTGAAAATTTTGGACTCTTTGAAGCTAGTAGATTATCTTTCTTTTGGAAGTGAACTTTGTGATGTACATATTTTAAATGATTTTGCCAACATTTTATACCAAGAGCCAAAAGAATATGTTACTTTGTTGAATCACGAATTGAGTAAAGGTTTTTCTTTCCCAAAAGCTCGCGAGAATGCACTATTATTATATTTAAATGATATAAGAAAATATGCAAATGTTCTTTCTAGTCCAAATAATATTTTAGCTATAGAATATTTGCGTGCACTTAAACAATTAAATAGTCCAATTATACCTGTTAGCGTAAAAAGAGAAAAAGTAGATTATAATGATACAAGAATCGTGGGCAATTTTGCTAGTGGCACAGCTATAAGGAAGCTTTCTCAGTCTAGCGATGTTTGGACTTTGAGAAAAGTTATGCCAAAATCTTCTTTTGACATAATGTATGAATGTTTAAAAGAAGGCAAAACTGTACCTAGCTTAGCAAAATTCGAGAAAGAAATTATTTATAATATTAGAAAAATGTCATGCGAGGAACTTTTGGAATTCCCTGATGTTTCTGAAGGCTTAGAACATTCAATTAAGGATGCTGCTGGTTGTTGCAATACTATAGCAGAGTTAATTAATATGGTAAAAAGTAAGCGCCATACACAAACTAGAATTCAAAGAATTTTGGTTTATATTCTATTAGGAATTACGAAGAAAGATATTGCTAATTCTAAAAAGGTTCAACCTTATATAAGAATTTTAGGTGCAAATGCAAAAGGAAAAGAATTATTATCTGCTATATTGAAAGCCAACCCTAGATTAGATGTAATAACTTCTGTAAAAAATTTCTTAGATGTAAGTAGTAATAAGATTTTGAAAAGTATGTTGCAGAAAGATATTTTGGCAACAGATATATATACAATAGGTTATGAATATGATTCTTATGCTAATCTAGATTATACTCATAAACTTGTAATAGAATAATTAATAAAAAGAAAAGACTAGGATATTACTAATTCCTAGTCTTTTCTTTTTATGATAGTTTTTTAATGCGTTCCTCTGTTGTTTTTAACATTTCTTTATATTGTTCCAATTTTTTCTTTTCTTCTTCAATTTTTGCTGCTGGAGCTTTTGATACAAAGCCTTGGTTCGATAACATTCCCGTTGCTCTTTGTACTTCTTTTTCTAGCCTTATTTTCTCTTGTTTCAATCTTTCTAACTCGGCTTCTATATCTACCAATTCTTCAAAAGGTATAAATATTTCTACTTGTTGCTCTAGTATTGATATTGCATTTTCTGGTATATTTTCTTTACTGCTTTGTATTGTTATTTTGTTTGCAAATCCTAATTTTGTTAGGAATTCGCTTGATTCTTGTACTAGTTTTTCTATATCTTTGTTTGCTGTAACAAATATTAAATTTGTTTTTTTGCTTGGCTGTACATTCATATTTGCACGAATATTTCTAATACTTACTATTATTCTTTTTAGCAATTCTATTTCTTCTTCTTCATTATTATATTCTAAGTTTTCATTAACTTCTGGCCATGTTTCTAACATTATACTTTCTTTATCTACCACTAATTCTTGATAAATTTCTTCTGTTATAAATGGCATAAATGGATGTAATAGCTTTAATGCATTTACTAAAACATAATTTAATGTGTACATAGCCTCTTTTTTAGTTGTGCAATTTTCTGCATATAAACGAGGTTTTACTATTTCTATGTACCAGTCGCAAAATTCGTTCCATATGAAGTCATATATTTTATTTGCTGCTATTCCTACATCATATTTATCTATATGATAAGTTACTTCATTTATTAACCTTTGCAATTTATTAATAATCCATTTATCTTCTATAGTTAATTTTTGTTTATCATATTGCTTCAATTCTTCATTTATATTTGATACTACAAATTTAGAAGCATTCCATATCTTATTTGCAAAGTTCTTAGCTGATGCTGCTTTTTCTTCTGAATATTTTATATCATTTCCTAATGTCATATTCTGAATTAGTGAAAATCTTAATGCATCTGTTCCATATTCAGCAATAATATCTAATGGATCAATTCCATTTCCTAAAGATTTAGACATTTTTCTTCCTTGTGCATCTCTTACTAAGCCATGCATAAATACTGTGTTAAATGGAATTTTATGTGTATGTTCCAAACTTGAGAATATCATTCTTGCTACCCAGAAGAATATAATATCATATCCTGTTACTAATGTATTAGTTGGGAAGAAATAGTCTAGGTCTTCTGTTTTATTTGGCCAGCCCATAGTTGAAAATGGCCATAATGCTGAGCTAAACCATGTGTCTAATGTGTCTTCATCTTGTATTATATTTGTGCTTCCACATTTAGTACACTTATCTGGCTTTTCTTCTAAGACCATTGTTTCTCCACATTCTTTACAATAGTATGCTGGGATTCTATGTCCCCACCATAATTGACGCGAAATACACCAGTCTTTTATATTTTCCATCCAATGATAATATGTTTTTTCAAATCTTTCTGGAACGAATTTGATTTCTCCATCTTTTACAACTTTAATTGCAGGTTTTGCTAAATCTTCCATTTTCATAAACCATTGTTCTGAAATTCTTGGTTCAATTGGCTTATGACATCTATAGCATTTTCCAACATTGTGAGTATAGTCCTCTGTTTTTTCTAGAACTCCTAGCTTTTCTAAATCCTCTACAATTGCTTTTCTTGCAGTATAAATGTCCATTCCTTCATATTTTTTTGCTATATCTAGCATTATGCCTTTTTCATCAAATACTTCTATTATTTCTAAGTTATGTCTTAAGCCTGTTTCGTAGTCATTAACATCATGTGCTGGTGTAATTTTAACTGCACCTGTTCCGAATTCCTTTTCTACGAAGCTATCTGCAACAATTGGGATTTCTCTATTTACAATTGGTAATACAACCGTCTTTCCAACCATATCTTTATATCTTTCATCATCTGGATGCACTGCAACTGCTGTATCACCTAGCATTGTTTCTGGTCTTGTGGTAGCAACTGTAATATATCTACTGCCATCCTTAGTATAATATCTAATATGCCATAAATGTCCAGCTTCTTCCTCAAACTCTACTTCTGCATCTGACAAAGATGTTTTACATGTTGGACACCAGTTAATCATTCTTTTGCCTCTATAAATAGCGCCTTTATCATACATATCTTTAAAAACTTTTGTAACTGCCTTAGATAATCCTTCATCTAAAGTAAATCTTTCTCTTGTCCAGTCGCACGCGCATCCTATCTTTTTTATTTGATTTACTATAGTTCCACCATATTTTTCCTTCCATGCCCATGTTCTTTTTAAAAATTCTTCTCTACCTATTTCCTCTTTAGTTTTTCCTTCTTCTCTTAGCTTTTCTACTACTTTAACCTCAGTAGCTATAGAAGCATGGTCTGTGCCTGGTATCCACAAAGTGTTAAATCCATTCAATTTTTTATATCTAATTAAAATATCCTGTAAAGTATTAACTAATGCGTGACCCATATGTAGCTTTCCTGTAATGTTTGGTGGTGGAATAACAATTGTGTATGGTGTTTTAGTTTTGTCCACTTTAGCTGTAAAATACCCCTTTTTATTCCAATTATCATAAATTTTTTCCTCGAACTCCTTTGGTTCATACTTATTGTTCATAAAACTCCTCTTTTTTCTCGTTTTTTAATATATCCTACTATACTATAATTCTGTTCATTTGTCAAGTCCAATTAGGGACGGCTCTTTTTTGAATTTTACATTTGACTATTGACATGCTTATATTATATAATTGCGCTATATTAATTTTAGGGGATCGGTTCTTTTTTGTGGCATTTTGTCCGATTGCTTCACTATAATTTGAGAAGCGTCCCTAAATGGACAAAATGTCCAAAAAAGAACCGTCCCCATTTGGACAAGGAGGGATGTTGGTATGACACCACATAATGATGCTAAGATTGGAGAAATTTGCAAGACTGTTTTGATGCCTGGTGATCCGTTACGTGCTAAGTTTATTGCAGATAATTTTTTGGAGGATGCTAAGCTTGTAAATAGTGTGCGTAATGTTTATGCGTATACTGGAAAGTATAAGGGACATGAAGTTAGTGTTATGGCTTCTGGTATGGGGATGCCTAGTATGGGTATTTATTGTTATGAGTTGTATAAGGTTTATGGTGTTGAAAATATTATTAGGATTGGTTCTTGTGGAGCTTATACTAAGGATTTGCATTTATTGGATTTAATTTTGGTTGATAAAACTTATACTGAGAGTAATTTTGCATTGACTTTGAATAATGAGGTTTGTAATATTGCAAATGCTTCTGCTAAACTTAATGAAATTATTGAGCAAACCGCTTCTGATTTTAATATTTCTTATACTAAAGGTACTACTCTTTGTAGTGATTGCTTTGATTATTATATGACAGACATTAGTAAACTTTTCCAAAGGGCTCCAAAGGATATTGATATTATTGGTGCAGAAATGGAAGCTTTTGCTTTGTTTTATACTGCAAAGATGCTTAATAAAAAGGCGTCTTGTATTTTGACTGTTGTAGATTCTCATTATGATAAGACTGAACTTTCTAGTGGTGATAGACAAAATGCGTTGGATAATATGATTAAATTAGGTTTGGAAAGTGCAATAAGAGTATAGAAAATAACACAAAAATAGTAGAAAAATAGCAAAATGTCTTGATTTTTTGCTATTTTTTTTGTATATTTGTATATAGTTTATCGTACCTTCTGTTATGGAGGATTGGAAAGGAATGAAATTTAATATGGACAATAAAATTTTAATTTTTGGACATAAAAGTCCAGATGCAGATTCAATTTGTTCTGCTTTAGTTATGGAAAAGTTTTGTAAAAATCAAGGAATTGATGCAGAAGCTGTAAGATTGGGTGACATTAATAAAGAAACCGCTTTTATTTTAAATTATTTAGGAATAGAAGCACCAAGATTAATAAATAATATAGAGGATGGACAGAAAGTTATCCTAGTTGATCATAATGAGTTTAGTCAAAGCGTTGCTAACATTGATAAAGCTAAAATCGAAATTGTTATTGATCACCATAGAATTGCTAATTTTGAAACAGCTGAACCTTTATACTATCGTGCTGAACCATTGGGTTGTACATCAACTATTTTGTATAAGAAGTTTAAGGAAAACAACATGCCTATTGAGAAAAAAGAAGCTTTATTAATGCTTAGTGCTATTGTATCTGATACATTGTTGTTTAAATCTCCAACTTGCACTAAGGAAGACGAAGACTGTTGCATTGAACTTGCAAGAATTGCAGATATTGATATTAATACTTATGGAATGGATTTGTTAAAAGCTGGAACTGATTTAAGCGATTTTACTGCAGAAGAATTAATTAATATTGACTCTAAAGAATTTATGAAAAACGATGCAAAATTCCAAATAGCACAAATTAGTACTGCTTCTATTGAAGATGTTCTAAAAAATCAATCTGATATTGAAGCTGCTATGACTAATTTCATGAATCAAAATGGTTGTAACTTATTTATATTTTTAATTACAGATATTATTAATAGTAATTCTCAAGCTATAGTACTTGGAGATACAGCCTTATTTGAAGCAAAATTTCGGAGTAAAACTTGAAAATAATTCTACATTCTTAGAAGGTGTTGTTTCTAGGAAGAAACAAGTCGCTCCTTTATTACTAAATTAGTATAAATTCAAATAACGAGATTATTAAAATAAAAATAAGAGTTTATTAAGATATACCAAATTCAATCTTAATAAACTCTTATTTAAATTAGTCTTCTGGACTATAAATATGTTTTCTTGTCATTTCTAGCAAATTCAACTTACTAAAACCAACAATTTGAGTTTTAGACCTATCCTTCTTTAAATACTCTTTTAAAGTACCAATTATTTTCTGCTTATGTTCTTCATTTTGCATGTCTATATAATCTATTATTATAATTCCACCAATGTCTCTTAACCTTAGCTGTTTTGCTATTTCTATACTCGCTTCCTTATTTACTTCAAACACAGTATCCTCTAACGATTTATTACCTATGTACTTACCAGAATTTACATCAATCGCAGTTAACGCTTCCGTTTTATCTATAGTGATAAATCCACCACATTTTAGCCAAACCTTCCTATTCTCCACTCTCTCTAATTGTTTCTTTATATCATACATCTCTAGCAGATTTTCTTTGCTCAACTGTATTGTTAATTTTCCTTTTCTACCTTTAATATTCTCACCATCAATAATTTGTTTAATTTCGTCATATAGTTTTTTATCATTAACCACAATTTTTTCCAAACTCTGATCAGTCAAATCCAGCAATATTTTTTCCACAACACTATAGCTTTTATATAACATTCTAGGTACATTTTCGCTCTCCTCTGCACCTTTTAATATCATGTTCCACTGATTAACTAAATGCTCTATATCCTCCTGTATAACCTTTGCTTCTTTTTTTAATGCAGATGTTCTTATAATTGCTCCATAATTTTTAGGTAATGCTTCTTTTAAAATTCCAATTAACCTAGCTTTTTCCTGTTCATCTTCAATTTTTTGAGATACCGTTATAAAGGGTGCATCTGGCAATAAAACACTATAGCTTCCTGGTAAGTTCACATGTGTAGATACTCTAGCACCCTTTTTGTTAGTTCCATCCCTTTTTACTTGTACTAACAAAACATCACCTTGCTTAACAACCTTCTTTATATCTTGATTAACCCCTTCAGCAACATCTTGCTTTTTCTCGTCAATTTTTGGCAAAATATCTTTTAAATGAATAAAAGTATTTTTATCTTCTCCAATATCTATAAATGCCGCTTGTAAGCCTGGAAGAACATCCTTTACTCTTCCTAAGTAAATGTTCCCCTCTATCCTATTATCTTGTTCCTGCTCATAATAGCGTTCCACTACAATTCCATTTTCCAATAAAATAATAGACTTTTTATTATTGCTATCTACATCAATAATTATTTCTTTCATTAAAAATTCTATTCCTTTCTCGCTCCACTACAAAATACTTTAGCAATTAAATAAGCCTCTTAGTTATATTTATTCATAGCCATATCAATACCATTTTTCAATATTTCTTGTATTGCTATTACTGCTTCTTCCTCTCCGCTTTTCTAGTATTTTTGCTTCCTCTACTGATAATTGTCCTATTACATAATTAATCTTTTCTTCTGCATAAAGTGGTTTTCCTATTCCAATCCTTATCCTAGGGAACTTTTCACTCGCAACCTCACTCACAACAGATTTCATTCCATTATGACTTCCAGGACCTCCACTTTTCCTTATTTTAATGCTTCCCTTCTCTACATCCATATCATCATAAATTACCAACAAATTTGATATATCCAGTTTATAAAAATTATAAAATTCTCTAACTGCCTCTCCACTTAAATTCATATAAGTTTGTGGCTTAACCAAAACTACTTTTTCCCCTTCTATAATACCTGTTCCATAAATCGAATTAAACTTCGTTCTACTCATATCTATATCATATTTTTTTGCTAACCTATTTACTACATTAAAACCCATATTGTGCCTTGTATTTGCATATTCTTCTTCCGGATTTCCTAAACCTACTATTAAATACATATTTATACCTCTTTTTTAGTAATTATCTTTAGAGCTTTTTCTCTTGGTAGCATAATAACATGTCCACATCCTTGACATTTCAACTTAAAATCAACACCAACTCTTGTTATTTCCCATAACTTGCTACCACATGGATGGACCTTTTTAGTCCTTACAATATCTCCTATTTGATATTCCATAATATTAGTCTTCCTTTTCGCATAAATTACACAATTTACTAATTCTCTTTTCTACCTCTTCTTTTCCTAGCACCTTCATAATTTCATACATATCTGGTGTATTTGTTCTTTTAGTTAACGCAATCCTAATTAATGTACTAACATCTCCAACATGTCCTTTATACGCATCTGGATTTTGCTTATACTCCTTTACTTCTCTTGCATAACCATATTTTTCAGCAACATCCTTTATCTTATTAAACCAAGTATCTTTATCGTCCTCTTCCTTATAATACTGAATATATGTACTCAAAATTTGTTTTGCCTCTTCTACATTTGATATTGTTTGTAATTCATACTCTTCAGTGTTTTTATCAAATTTTTCTGGATACATATATACAATATTCTCCTTTACATCAGACCATTTAGCTATATCCCTTCTTGGTTTTACATTTCCTCTTTCTATTCCTAACACTTTTAGAGAATACTCTTTATCCTTTAGCATATCAGCTAATTCCATATCATATTTTTCTGCCCATTTATATGCTTCTTCATAAACCTGCTCTGCTGTATACTTAGCAATTACATTCTTAGATACATCTAATAATTTTATCATATCAAAAAGTGCACCACTAACGCTCATTTTGTTAAGTTGTAATTCAAAACTATCTATAGATGCATCTTTATTTGCTCTTCTCCAATTTTCAAAATTAGAATTAGCAATATTTAGTAAATATTCTTTTACAGCATTTGCTGGTATCCCTTCCTCTGCATAATATGATACTGCAGCTTCTGGGTCTTTCCTTTTACTTAGCTTTCTTTTATTGCCATTATCATTTTTCATAATTGGTGAAATATGTGCATATTTTGGTGCTTTAAATCCCAATTCTTGAAACAATTGTAAATGCAAAGGCACAGAAGATAACCATTCATCTCCACGAATTACATGAGTTGTTCCCATTAAATGATCATCTACAGCATGTGCAAAATGATATGTTGGTAATCCATCTGCTTTTATAATAACTATATCTTGGTCATTTTCAGGAAAATCTACATTACCCTTTATTACATCATGATGCTTAATTTTTCTATCCTCTCTACCTGGTGACTTAAAACGAATAATATATTTCTCACCAGCTTTTATTTTTTCTATCATTTCTTCTACAGATAATTTTCTGCATTTTGCCCATACGCCATAATATCCTGGTCTTATTTTTGCTTCTTCTTGTTTTGTTCTCATTTCTTCTAACTCTTCTGGCGTACAAAAACATGGATATGCCTTTCCTTGTTCAATTAAATATTTAGCATAACTTTGGTAAATATCCTTTCTTAGCGATTGCTTGTATGGTCCGTATTTCCCTACCTCTTCTGTTTCAGAAGTCATACCTTCATCTGGTATTACATCAAATTGCTTAAAGCCATTTATAATCTCTGTAGTTCCATTTTCTATTTCTCTTTTTTGATCCGTATCTTCTATTCTTAAGAAAAATACACCTTTTGTTTGACTTGCTATTTTTCTTGCTATTAATCCTTGATACAAACTACCTATATGTACAAAACCTGTAGGACTTGGAGCAACTCTTGTTACAATTGCTCCCTCTGGTAAATTTCTTCTTGGATATTTTTCCTCATAATACGATATGTCCTTTATATTTGGAAATATCAAATCTGCTAAATCTTTATAATTCATTTTTATCTTCCCTTTCATTTTTGTTTATCAAAATTTATACTTCCATCACGATAGGCAAAATCATAGGATTTCTCTTAGTTTTTATATAAATAAAGTCTTTTAATGAATCCTTTAGTGTAGATTTAATTACTGCCCATTCTTTAATCTGCTTTTCTTCACATTTTCTAACTTCTTCTCTAATTACTCTTTTTACTTCTTCCATTAGATTTTCAGATTCTCTTACATAAACAAATCCTCTTGAAATTACATCTGGTCCTGCAATTACTTCTCCTGTTACAGAATTCATAGTTAACACTACAATTATAAGACCATCTTGAGATAAGTGTTGCCTATCACGCAATACAATATTTCCAACATCTCCAATTCCCAAACCATCCACTAATATTTTTCCAACTGGTACTGTTGTAGTCATTTTAGCATCACTATCTGTTAATTCTAATACTCTACCATTATTCATAATAAATATATTATCCTCTGGTATCCCTAGCTTTTTAGCTGTTTCAGAATGTGCTATTAAATGCCTATATTCACCATGCACTGGAATAAAATATTTTGGTCTTACTAATGATATTATTAACTTTTGCTCTTCTTGACAAGCATGACCTGAAACATGTATATCCTCTAAAGCACTATAAACAACTTCTGCACCTATTTTCATTAAATCGTCTATTACTCTAGAAACTAGTTTCTCATTTCCTGGTATTGGTGTAGCTGAAATAATTACTAAATCATTAGGTGTAATTTCTACCTTTTTGTGTTCACCTGAAGCCATTCTTGTTAATGCAGACATTGTTTCTCCTTGACTTCCTGTTGTAATTATTACAAGTTTTTCGTCTGGATAACTTTTTATCATATCTATATCTATGAATATATTTTCTGGTGCATTGATGTATCCCAATTGCCTTGCAGTATTAATCATATTTATCATACTCCTACCGCATATTGCAATTTTTCGTCCATATTTTATACATGCATTTACAATTTGCTGAACTCTATGAACATTGGAAGCAAAAGTTGCAACTACTATTCTTTTTGTGCAATTCAAAAATAATCTATCAAATACTTCTCCTACTGAACTTTCTGACATAGTATAGCCTTTTCTTTCAGAGTTTGTACTATCTGACATTAATGCCAATACGCCTTCATTTCCTAATTCAGCAAGTCTACCTAGGTCTATTCTCTCATCATCAATAGGTGTATAATCTATTTTAAAATCACCTGTGTGAACTATTGTACCCACTGGTGTGTGTATTGCTAATGCAACTGAATCCGGTATACTATGGCATGAGCGAATAAATTCAACTCTTATTTTTCCAAATTTAACCGTTTGACCTTGTTTTACAACATTTAATTTTGTACTATGAACTAAATTATGTTCCTCTAATTTGTTTGTAATTAGTCCGACCGTAAGTCTTGTGGTGTAAATTGGCACATTAATTTGCTTTAAAAAATAAGGTATTGCACCAATATGATCCTCATGTCCATGAGTAATAACCATACCTTTTATTTTATCCTTATTCTTCTCTAAATATGTTATATCAGGTATTACTAAATCCACACCTAGCATATCATCTTCTGGAAAGCCAACTCCACAGTCTACAATTACAATTTCATCTTCATACTCAAAAACTGTAATATTTTTTCCAATTTCTAATAAACCTCCTAAAGGTATTATTTTTAGTGGTGATTTTTTTAATCTAAATTCATTTTTAGTCATATTCTCATTGACTTTTCTCGTAGTTTTAGTTCTAGTTTTTCGTACATTTCGTGTATTTCGCACACTTGCGGTCTTTTCAGATTTTTCTTTTCTTTCGTTTGATTCTTCTTTAATCATTTACTTAATCTCTCCTTATCTTTTTAGTTATGTAAAAAAAACCAGTTTATATAAACTGATTATTGATTCTTGTTATTTTATATCTCTTTTTATCTCCGAACCAATTAATATTTACATATTTTTTAATCTCATATCTACCATTATTTTGGTAACTAACATTGATATTATACTATAATTTTAAAATTCTGTCAATTTTATTTTTCCATTACATATCAAATCTACAAGGCCGCTCCAATTATACCTGCATCATTTTTGTTTTCAGCTAATACTACTTTTATACTTCTTTCGTTGTAACAGTAAGCTGGTATTTTTTGTGTTAATACATCCAAGAAAATGTTTTCATAGTATGCAAAACTTCCACCTAAACATACCACCTCTGGTTCAAATATATTTATTAAATTAGCAATTCCTATAGCTAGGTTATCACTATATTCATTAATAATCTCTTTTACAACTCTATCCTCAATATTATTTTCTATAAATTCTCTTATCTGTTTTCCACTAAATTCTGTTATATTGCATTTTTCATATAACATTCCTTTCAAAGCTCTTATTGAACCATATGTTTCAAAACATCCTTTATTTCCGCAGTTACATTGCTTACCATTCTTATCAATTATCATATGGCCAACTTCAAATCCTGGGTATTTTTCAGGTTCAAGCCATTTGCCATCCCATAATACTGCTCCACCAATCCCTGTGCCTATAGTTAAAAATACTGCTGATTTGTATTCCTTCAATGCTCCATACTCGCTCTCTGCAATTGCAGCACATTTTGCATCATTTCTAATTTTTATAGGAATATCGTAATATTTTTCTAATTCGCCCACTATATTAAAATTTTCTATTCCTAAATTGCTAGAACTAATAATAAATCCAGACCCTACTGTTCCCGGACTTGCAATACCTATATTTTCAATGTCATGTATTTGAATTGATGTTTCGTTTAATATCTCATTAATAAATTTTACTATTGTTTCAATTAGTAATTTCTCTGTATCAATTTGCTGTAGTTTTTCTTCCTTTTTTATATCCCTTTCCTTTTTTAATAAAACTTTGCCCATATCATTTACTAATCCTACTCCAATGTGACTTCCACCTATATCTATTCCAATTTTCATATTTTACCCCTCTAATTTTTTCTAATAACTAATCAAGTCTAGTTTAGGCTTTCACCCAAACTAGACTAAAATCATTTATTTTAATATCCATATGCATCAAATAACCAGTTACCCATATAGAACTCAATACATGGTACTAATACTATTAATACGAAGAATATTAATACTACACCAACAATACTGTATACTACTTGTGGTAATACTGCCATTATTTTATCTATAGTATTATTAATATCTATTTCCATATAATCTAGCAATTTTTCCATCATTTCTGTTAAGTCTGTTTTCATACCTATTTTCAACATCTCTGTAATCATTGAAGATGGCAAACCAGACTTTTCAAATGGATCTATCCATGATTGTCCTATTAATATATTGTTTATAGCTGTTTCCATTATTGACAACATTACATAGTTTTTAGTTACATTTTTACTTACTTCCAAAGCTTCCTGAATTCTCATTCCATTTTTCAAGTTTAGAAGCATTGCTCTCATAATTCTAGAAAAATCTAATAAAAATATCAATTTTCCAAATATAGGCATTGTATATTTAAAGTAGTCAAAATTATACCTACCTTTCGGTGTATTAATATAGAATAATATACCCGCAACAATTCCAACAATTATAGCAACCGGAACATACCAGTACAGCCACACTAAATCTAGGAAGTTCGAGAATGCTATTGTTATAGCTGGTAATTGTGCTGTAGAACCAACTGATTCAAACACCTCTTGTATTGCAGGTATTGCATAAATTGTTCCTGCAACTAACATTACTAATAATACTACCATTTGCACTATGTTAGGTATTAACACACCTTTAATTTTTTTCGTTATTGCAGTTGATGTATCAAGATAAGTTACTGCTTGCTCTAAAGCTATTGTAAGGTTTCCTGATAACTCACCTACTCTTATCATGTTAATATATATATATGGGAATACATCTGAGTAATATTCCATTGTTGTATACATATATTCTCCGGCTTCAACACCAGCTAAAATATCTTCCAATATTCCTCTTAAAGTATAATTTTCTGTACTTTCTATAATAGTTGATAGTGCATGTATATTATTAAAGTTTGCTTTTTTAAGCAAATAAAAATTTTGTGTAAATATTACCAAATCCCTTGAAGTTATTTTCTCTGTTTTCATTAAAGCTTGGTTTGCTCTTTGAATATAACTTTGCTTTTTCTTCCTTGCGCTTGTAATATCTGCTGTGTTTGCTGTATTAATAATATCTTGTATATCCTTAATATTTCTTTTCTTCTTTTTTACACTCTTTTTTATTTCTAGCTCTTCTTTAATGGTTATTGGTAACAAATCATTTCTTTTTAATCTTTCTATAACCGCTCTTCTACTAGTTTCTTCTATTTTACTTGTTACAACTACACCAGTGCTAGTTAATGACCTACATCTATATGAGGGCATATCCTTGTACCTCCTTGTCTAATATATAACTATTTATTCTTTTTAATTCTCATTTGCATTATAGTTCTATTTAATGTCTCTATATTCTTTTCCTCTATTTGTCCTTTAGCTTGCTCTAGCGTTATTTCGTCATTTACAAAGGCCTCTGCAATTGAATTAATTAAGCCTATACTTCCTTTATCTGAACTACTTTGTATTGCATCTTCTATTTCTGATACACTTAATTTGTCTTTTCTAATTAAACCTGCAACAATGTTATCTACAACCATTACTTCTGGTATCATAACTAATTTTCCTGTTTTTCCTCTGATTAGTCTTTGTGATGTTACTAATTTTAATAATGATGCAATTAAGTATTTTACTGTTGGTTGATCACTAATATCATAGAAGTTTATCATTCTATCTACTGTTTCTGCACAAGATTTTGTATGCAAAGTTCCTATTACTAAGTGTCCAGATTCTGCTGTTTCTATTGCTGCTTCCATAGTTTCTTTATCTCTTATCTCTCCTACTATTACGATGTCGCAGTCCTCTCTTAAAGAGTTCTTTACACCATCACTGTAACTTAAAGAATCTCCTCCAACGCCTACTTCCTTTTGAATAATAATTGATTTGTTTGATCTATGTCTATACTCTATTGGGCTTTCTAGTGTTAATATCTTTTTATTTTGTGTTTGATTAATTTCATTAATTAATGCATTCAAAGTTGTAGTTTTACCTGAGTTAGTTTTTCCTGTTACTAAAACCAAACCCTGTGGTTGATACATCATACGCCTTACAACATCTGGAACACCTAAATCCTCAAATCTTGGTAGTTCATTTTTTATTAACCTTAAAGTAAATACTGGTATTTCTGTTGCCATAGAAATATTTACCCTAAAACGGATTCCACCAAATTCTAAAGAAGTATCCAATTTTTTATTTTGTCTGAAAACATTATCCTTATCTAGATTTCCTTTTATTAAATAATCATAAATTTCGTTCATGTCTTCTAAGGTTAGAACTTCTGTATCTTCTACTTCTTTTAGTTCTCTTGCTATTCTTACCATTGGTTTGATGTCACATATAAAATGTATATCAGAAGCATCATGTTGTATCGCATAATCTAATATTTTCTCAATTTGTATCATTAGTTTTTCTCCCCCTTAATATGCTATTTTTATGTACTTTAGCTTGAACTTTTCCTAATATATAGCTAATTTCTTATTTATTTCTTCCAAAGTAGTAATTCCACTTAATACTTTATATATTGCATCTATTACCAGTGGTTTGTATCCTTTGTTTAAAGCTAATTCTTTTATTTTCAAAGTTGAAGCATCATTTGTAATTAATTCTTTTATTTCGTCGTCTATCATTAATATTTCGAACACACCTATTCTGCCTAAATATCCTGTGTTATTACATTGTTCACATCCAACTGCTTCAAAAGTATATTTATTTTGAAAATCAAACTCTACTCCGCTTTTTCTACCTATGTAAGACATTATATCTATTTCTTGCTGTGTAAATGGTCTTTGTCTTGAACAATTTGGACATATTCGTCTTACCAATCTTTGAGATACAGATGTTGCTAATGTACTTGAAATATCATAATTAGAAACTCCCATTTTTCTCAATCTAGTAATTACCTCTATTGCATCTATTGTATGTATTGTAGATAAAACATAATGACCTGTTTGTCCAGCTTGCATAGCGATTTCAGCTGTTTCTTTATCTCTTATTTCTCCAACTAGAATTATATCCGGATCTTGTCGTAAAACAGTTCTTAATGAATCATGAAAGCTTATTTTTGCATCTATTTCTATTTGGTTTAAACCTGCAATTCGTATTTCTACTGGCTCTTCTATTGTAGTTATATTAATTTCAGGTTTGTTTAAATAATCAATTACACTGTATAAGGTTGTTGTTTTTCCTTCACCTGTTGGAGCTGCCATTATTGTAATACTATTTCTTTTATTAAAACTATTTTTTAATATTTGCTCATCTTGTGGAAATCCTAAATCAAAAATATTTCTTATATCCTCATTTTTCTTTAGTAACCTTAAAACAAATTTCTCTCCATATACATTTCTTTGTGAAGAAACTCTTATGTTATAGTCTGGGTACATAAGAATTCTACCATCTTGTGATTCTTGCTTTTCCTGAAACATATTAGAAATAGCTTTTAACCTTCCTATAACTTGGTCTTGCTTATCCTTTGGTATATTTGTTGCAGTAAATAATTCACCATCTATACGATATCTTACTCTAACGCTATCATCCATTGGCTCAATATGAATATCGCTTGCCCTTTTCTTCATACCTGTTTTAATTATACTATCAACTAATTGTGTAACATCAGATGTTGTATTTAATTTATCTGTTGCTCCGCCTTCAAAAGAATTTAAAATAGATTCCATATTACTTTCAAAAGTAATATATTTATCCATAACTAGACCTTTGTTCAATAAAATTAGTCTTATTACATCTACTGATTTTTTATTTGATGTATCAGCAAAACATACTTTTACTTTGCTTTCCTCTACATCAAAAGGAATGGCTTTATTTTGTTTCATAACATCAAGTGATACATACTCTTGTGGTTTTATTTTTACATCAAAATTGTGTAAAACAATTCCCTTTTCTCCCAGTACATCTCCTATTGCTCGAATTAATACATTAGCATCACAAAGTCCTAATATATTTAAAATGTCTCCTATTTTTTTCTCTGGATGTATTTTTTGATATTCAATAGCTTTTTCTATATCTGCTTGTCCAATTATACCTCTTCTTACTAATTCTATACCTATTGGTTGTCTTCTTGTGTCCATAATACTCCTCCTTCTTTAGTTCATATAATTACATTATACATTATTTTGCAACAATTCTCTACAATATATCCCAAATTACAAAAATTACATATTCAGGTATTAAATTCCACTTAAAACATATTTGGTTGTCCTTGTAACAGGCATATTTTCACCTATAGATAATAATACTGTTATTACATCTTTGCCATTAACTTTTTCTACTTTAAATTGCGCATTTCTTACATTTTCACAAATTTTTACTTTGTTTTGATAAATTGCATTATCTTGAAAGGTGTAAACATTTCCTGATGTAAAACTTATATATGAATTATCCTTTGCTACACTCATAATATTATTTTCGCTCTTTTTTACATCTTGCAAAAAGTATACATTAAACTTTGTAATTTCAGCCATGTTTTGGCTATTATCTCTAGTGTTTATAATATTAGTATAAAAGAACGATGTTATTGTTGATATAATTCCAATAATTACTAGAAATCCAATTATATAAACTGTCAGACTTTGTAAAGAAATACCTCTTTCTCCCTTCATATGTCACCTCTACTTAGTTATTAATCTTTTTATTTGTATCCACTGTGTTCTATTACTTAACTCATATCTTACTGTTACTGTCAAAGTTTTTATTAAATCCTGTTTTTTTTCATTTCCCATTGTTTTATTATACTGTATAAGCTGTGTTTCTACTTCATAAGCTTTAGAAATTCTACCTGATTTATACAATTCGTCTACTTTTGCTTTAACACTATCTGAGGTTATATCGTCATAATTCATTTGTTCTACACTTTCTATTACATCAATTGTATATGCTAAAGCTGCACTACTTCTTGCAGTGCCAGTAGAAGAAACGAAATAATTATAAAAACCACCTGCAATAATTGAAATAAATCCAACTATTACAATTAGTGCAATTACAACATCTATTGCTGAAAATCCTTTTTCACTCCTCACGCCAAATTTCCTCCTCTAAAGCAATTTAAAATAATATATAAAATTAGTTACTATTACTACAGCTATGTATGAAACACAAGTATAAAATGCAAAAGGTATTGTTATTGCTTCTTTTTTTTCGCATTTTACTGTTGGCCTCTTATTCTTTATTTCATCAATTAACAAGGCTACACTAGTAGCTAATAGTGTGAAAATTATTGTGTATATTACCATGTATTCTGTAGATGTTACTACCATTGTTATTAATAAAATTAACAAATTTACTATATAATTTTCTTTTAGTTTTCTTTTTAAGAAATAATTATCTATAATTAATAAAACTGCTATAAAACACAAATATATAACATATGCATATACATTATTGTAATTTATTGTACATGAATATATCATATATAAAGCGCATGTTATAATGCCATATAGTAATACTGATTTTTGTATCATATGTTTTTCTCTATCTATTCCAGCTATTATAACAAGTGCTGAAAAATATAATATTCCCAACACAAAATATACTATTTTATATGTTTCAATATTTAAAAAGTCTATATTAAATGACATAGCAAATAAAACAAAACTAATACCTGATAATATTTCTAATATAAAATATCTAGGTCTTATTTTTTGTTTACAGTATCTGCATTTTGCCCCTAAAAATATATAACTAAAAACTGGTACTAAATCAGCAATTCCTAGCTTATGGTTACAGTTTGGGCAATATGAATGCTTATATGTAATATTCTCACCTTTGGGAATTCTATACACTGCTAATGTAAAAAAACTACCAAAATAAATTCCCATTATAAATATCATTACATATATAAATGCTTCCACCAGTTCCTCCTTTGCCTGCCATTTAAGGCAAATGACATATACATTTTTGTGCATATGTCATTTAGTTTTATTTTGGTTTTAAATAATTGGTTTTTTAAATTAATTTTTTTGGTCAACGTTTTGGTTGATATAATCCATAGCTTGTTCTAATACATTAACATCATTAGCTTGTCCTCTATCATATGCATTTTGTCCTTGTTTTGCACGAGCTAATATTCCGTTATCTGTTAATGTTAAAGATATTGTTACACCTGCTAAAATTAATAATACAATAATTGTAATTACTAGGGCTACTAGAGTGATACCGCCTTGTTTCTTCATAAAAAAATTCCTCCTTTAAATTATTTTTGTTATTGTATATATCTATATAAAATAAATATAACCGAAATTATTTTGTTTTGGTACTGTTAAAGAATGTACCATCATTTTGTCCTTCTGTAGCTGTGTTTGTAGTTGAATTTGAACTATTTCCACTGCTACTTCCATTATTTTCTGGAGTAGCACCTTCTCCATTTGATTCTACTGAATATTCTGCAAATGGATTTTCTTTTCCTTTGTCATAATCTTTGCTTTTTTCATAAGTTTTTAAATCTGTATTATCTATATCATAAGTAACTACTATTTCAGATTGTTCTGTATTTATTGTTTCGTCAATTTCCTTTTGTACACTTTCTGATGTTTGATATTGTTCCACTACTGGAACTACTTTTCCTGTAGGAATATAATCATAAAATAATACTGCTAGAATTAAAACTACTGCTGCTAAAAGTAATATGAATATTATTCCCTCTTTCAATATTTTTTTAAACACTTTTCATACCCCCTTTATGAATTACTTTCTGTTTCATTTGTTGTATCAGTGGTATTTGTTGTGTTTGTTTCATTTGTACTTGCATTATTTGTTTCGTCTTCTGATGTTGTTACTGGAGTAGATGTACTACCACTTGTTACATTATTAATTGAAACATTGTTAATTGAGAATGTTGCTTGTAGGTTGTCTACATCTGTTCCCGGAACTAATTTAAAGCTTTCTATTCTGAATGAGAATGATGTATCTTTTTCTATTGCTGCTATATATTCTGTTATTCCAACATATCTTCCTGTTACTGTAAAGTTCAAGTTGTATACATCACTAACTGATGTTTTTACTACATCTATTTTTATTTTTACTCCATTTTTCGTAGCGTATATTCCAAATCTTGTTCTTAGGTAGTCCATATCGTATTTAGGTAGTTTGCTTGCATTGTCCACATCTTCGCTAGTACTAAAGCTAACTAAATCCGCATATTCGTCTTTTGTTTGTAATAATTTTTTCGTACTTGTTTCTAATTCTTTTTTTGCTTTTGGATAAGAAACAGCTGCCAGCTGGCTTACTTCTTCTATTTGGTTGTCTATATCTTGGTTTTTATCCATTATCTGTCTAATTGATAGTATATCTACTCCAAAGATACTAAATCCTTCTGCTGCAGTAAAGTAAATCAGTACAAGTAGACCAACTATTAATATACTTATTAAAATCTTTCTCATGGCAAATCTCCTTCTATTGTAGTTTTAGATAAACTTGTTGTACTTTGTTTTTGTCCAAGGTCTGATGTAACATTTATTAGTATTCCTTGATTTTTTAATGCTGCTTGGAAAAGTCCAAGTTGGTCATATTTTTCAGACTGTACATTTATTACTACATGTGTGCTTGTTGTATTTTGTATAGAAGTTATTTGTACTTGTTTTGGTATTGCAAACATTATCTGGTTTAGCAAGTTTGGTATTGCATTTTTTAGTCTTGCTGTATCGCTGTTTTGCTTATTTAAGTTTTCTAATCTAGTAATCATTGTATCATATTTTTTCTCATTTTCGTCTATACTAGTTTTATCGTTGTTTACTAATGATATTTGTTGTGTTATTTGTGCTCTTCTAGTTGCTATCTCTTGTATTTTTTCATTCATTTGTGAATCTAGATAAACTGTGAAACCTCCATAAACAGATACAAGTAATACTAGCCCTACACTAGTTCTTATTAAGTTTCTTTCTAAAGGTGTTAGCTCTCCTTTTAAGCTTAAGTCTATAGATGGCATTTTTATTTTGCTTGAACCGCTTTTGCCTGATTTTCCAGATTTGTTTCTTGAACCCACATCCATTGATAGTACAGCTGATAAATCGTCTTTAAATGTTTTTTTCTTGAAGTTCATGGTTTTTATACCTTCGCCTGTACCTTGTAATGCTAAACCTATTGCAGAGTTTACTTCTATATAATCTTTTAGGTTTATTTTTGTTACAATTTTATCTAAG
Source organism: uncultured Clostridia bacterium (assembly GCA_947632535.1). GTDB lineage: Bacteria > Bacillota > Clostridia > TANB77 > CAG-508 > CANRPR01. The sequence continues at coordinate 28,228 of CANRPR010000007.1, forward strand.
AAATAAGGTTTTAGGATTTCACATTTTGCATCAGTTAAATATTCTTGGAAATATATATCTATGTTGTTTATTACTGAAGCTGTTCCAGAGATGTAAACTTTATCTATCTTTTGTAAGCTCGTACTAATTATTTTTCTAACATTTCCTACTATTGTAAATAGAGTAGGCATGATGTCGTCTAAATAATCATTTTCTTCGTATTGTAAATCCTTTCCTTCATTTGTATATATTGTACTGTTTTTGCAAATTTCATATGCTTTTGAATAAGAGTTTTCTTTTACATTTATTTTTGATAGTATTTCTTCGCTTCCTTCTTGGAAAGTTTGTATGTCAAATACTTTTCCGTTTAACACTGTTGTTACTGTTGTTTTATCTTCTATATTTACTACCAAACAGTTTTCTTTTTCATCAAAGCTTAGTAGGTTAGCTATGCTTATTCCTACTGGAGAAATTCCTCTTATTTTTGCACCTATTTTTTCTACTTCATTGTTGTTGCATTTAATAAGGTTTGCTTTATTTGCAGAAACATGTATTGCTTTTATTTTTTCTTTATCTTCTGGATTTTCAACTAATACATATCTGGTTTCAAAAACATCTTTATTTATTCCTTTATCATAGCATAAAGATTCGAATTCAGTGTTTATTACGTTATCCAAATCTTTTTTATTTAATAGGCTGAATAAATAAAAGTAGTTATAGGATTCTTCTACTAGGTTTGTGTAGATTGGCACATTGTAGCTGTATGTTTCTGATATTACTTGTTCTATTGCCTTATCTAAAGCCATGGCATCATAAAACTTAATACCAAAAGAATCCACTTTGACATTTGTATTATCTTTAGAAATCTTTGCATATTTAATTATATGGTCCTCAATATATAATCCTAAACAAGTTTGCATATTTTCTCCTTTGTAATTTTTAATTATTTTAATATTATATTTTTCAAATTTTAATATTTAATACTTGATTTTTTATGCAAATTTTCATTTTTTTGTATTTTTAAATATTTTATACTGTTATTCTATATTTTTTTTGTGAAAAGTCAATATGTTTAACTTAATTGTAAAGTAATTGTAATATTGCTGTAATATTGTTTTTTGAATTTTATTTTTTGTATTGATTTATGTTTTTATCTATTATAAAATTGTATAAAAGTAATTATTTTATATATAGAAAATGGTGATTATGTGAAAAAACCAAAAAAGGTAACTAATATAAAAAAATATAAAAGGAAAATTAATGCTACATCAAGTATTCCTATTTCAAAAATAGATACTGTAAAGCCTACAACTGCTACTTCAAATCATATTCGTGTTTTTATGCTGTTTTTGTTTATTATTCTTGCTTTGTTAATTGTTCGTTTGTTTTTTCTTCAATTTGTGCAAGGTGCTTCGTTAAAGGAACAAGCTTATAAGCAACAAACTATTAACAGATTAATTAGTCCAACTAGAGGTAATATTTTGGATTCTACTGGTAAAATTCTAGCTACAAGTGCTTCTGTTGATACTATAACTGTTAATCCTTCTAAAATAAAAGGTAAAACAGCAGAAGAAACAAAGTTAAAAAAGGAAAAGCTTGCACAGGAATTTGTTGATATCTTTGAACTTAATTATGACGAAGTGTTGGAAAAATTGAATAGTACATCTTCTGTTCAAACTATTATTAAAAAAGTAGAAAAGGATAAAGTTGATGCATTGAAGGAATGGCTAAGTGATAATAATATTACTGCTGGTGTTAATATTGATGAAGATACGAAGAGGTATTATCCTTATAATAATTTGGCTTCTCATGTAATTGGTTTTTGTGGCGATGATAATCAAGGGTTGTATGGTATTGAGCAAAAATGGGATAGTTATTTAACTGGTACACCCGGAAAAATTTCTACAACTGCTGATGTAAATAGAGATGAAATTTCTGATAAAAATGAACAATATATAGAAGTAGAAAATGGAAATGATTTAGTTCTTTCTATTGATGTTAATATTCAAACTATTGCTGAAAAGTATTTAAAGCAAGGTGTAGAAGAAAATAACTGCTCTCGTGGTGGTAGTGTTATTATTATGAATCCTAATACTGGTGATATTTTAGCTATGGCTAATTATCCAGATTATAACTTGAATACTCCTTTTACTCCAACTTATAGTGTTTGGCAAGAAAATTGGGAAAATTATTCTTCTGAGCAAAAGGCTGAAATGTGGAGGAACACCGCTGTTTCTAGCACTTATGAGCCTGGATCTACTTTTAAATTGATTAATGCCTCTATTGCATTAGAAGAAAATATTACTGATACTGATGTGGCAAATGATTTTACATGTGTAGGTCATGAAATTGTTTCTGGTCAGCAAATAAATTGTTGGTCTTCTGCATCTCATGGAAAACAGTCTTTAAGAAATGTTTTAGAGAATTCTTGTAACCCAGGTATGATTCAGTTATGTCAGCGCATTGGTGTTAGTACTCTCTACAAATATTATAATGCTTTTGATTTGCTTACTTATTCTGGAGTAGATTTACCTGGAGATCAAAAAGGTATAATGTTTAACCCTGATAAAATACTACCTGTAGAGCTTGCTACTTTAGCTTTTGGACAGAGATTTAATATTACTCCTTTACAATTAATAAAAGCTGTAAGTGCTATAGCAAATGATGGTATTTTAATGAAACCTAGAATTGTGAAGCAAACTGTTAATCCTGATACTAATACTGTTACAAATATTGAGCCTACTGCTATTAGGCAAGTAATTTCTAAAGAAACTGCTGCGAAGATGCGAGATATGATGGAATCTGTTGTAACAAATGGAACTGGTTCTAATGGTGCGGTAAAGGGATATTCTATTGGTGGAAAAACAGGAACATCTGAACCTCCTCAGAATAACAAGGATCAAGGTTATGTTGCATCTTTTGTAGCTATTGCTCCTGTGGAGAATCCAGAATTAGTAATACTTGCAGTTCTGTATGCTCCTCAAGCTAAGAATTATCACGGTGGAACTGTTGCAGGTCCTGTAGTTTCTAATATTTTAACAGAAGTACTTCCTTATTTGGGAATTGCCTCTGAGGATGTTACTGTAAGTGAAAAAACTAATAATTTGATTGCTGTTCCTAATATTGTTAACAAAACTGTAGCAGAAGCACAACGTACTTTGGAAAATGCTGGTTTTAAATGTGATTTTACTTTAAATGGAAATAAAAATGAACTATTAGTTACAACTCAAGTTCCTAAAGCTGGAACTATGCTTTATAAAGATTCTATTATAAAACTTTATACTGCTCAAAATGAGGTTAGAACTTCTACTACTGTACCAAAATTAGTTGGAATGACGGCTTCTCAAGCTATGAATTCTTTGGAAGCAAAAAAATTGAATATTTCTATTGTAGAAGGCACTGGAAAAGTAGCTACACAAGAACCTGCTGAGGGTACTTCTGTAGAGGAAGGTACTGTTATAAAAGTTACTTTGAAGGAAGATTAAAGAAGTAAAAAGTAAATGAGTTTGAGTAATTTATCTCTATTCATTTACTTTTTATTTTACATTATTATTTCTATATCATATATTTTTCCATTATCTATTAATTTTAATTGTTTTTCTTTTATCTCTTCCCCATTTACTATAAATTTTTCTACTCCTGTATTTTTACCTTCTATATTTTTTACTTTTATATTGTATATACTGCTTTTATATTCGTATCTTATGCTATATTCTTTCCATTCTTTTGGAATGCACGGTTTTATTGTTAATATTCCATTTTTAATGTTTAACCCTAGTATATATTCTATTCCTGCTTTATAAAACCAACTGCTAGAACCAGTATACCATGTCCAGCCTCCTCTTCCAATTAAGTTTCCAACTCCATATACATCTGCAGCAACAACATATGGTTCGGCTTTGTATTTGTGTGCCGCTTCTTTTGAGGAAGAATGTTCTATTGGGTTTATTCTTTTGAAATATTCTGTTGCCTTATCTCCTTGTTCCAATATTGCGTTTGCAATAATTGCCCAAATTGCAGCATGTGTGTATTGACCACCATTTTCTCTAACCCCCGGCAAATATGATTTGATATATCCCGGCTCTAATTTACTTTTATTAAATGGTGGATTTAATAATTTTATTATTCCGTTTTCTTTATCCACCAAGTAATTCTCTAAATTTTCCATAGCTATATATTTTTTGTCAATATCACCTGCATTTGAAATAACAGACCAACTTTGTGCAATGCTATCTATTTGACATTCGTCATTTTCAATTGTTCCAAGTATTTGCCCATCATCCATAAAGGCTCGTCTGTACCATCTGCCATCCCATCCGGAAGTATTTAATGCATGTTTTAATTCAACTTGTATTTTCTTGTATTTATCTACTCTGACGTTTTCTTGTTTATACTCACAAATAGGTATGAATCTGTTTAGCACTTCATATAGAAAAAATCCAAGCCATACACTTTCTCCTTTTCCCTTGTTTCCAACTGTGCTAAATCCATCGTTCCAATCTCCTGAGCCAATTTTAGGTAAGCCATGTTCTCCTAAGTTAATTGCTTTATCAATTGCTTTTATACAATGTTCATACAGACTTTCTTTTATATTTAATTCACTGTGAATATCATATTTTTCGTCTTCGTTTTCTTTTAGTGTTTCTCCTGAAATATATGGAATTAGTTCATTTAAAAAGTCATAATCTCCTGTAGCCATAATATATTCAGAAGTAACATATGGTAACCATAATAAATCGTCTGAAAATTTGGTTCTAATTCCTCTACCGTGTTTCTTCATGCCACCAATGTTCAACGTCACCTTCTATAAATTGATGTTTAGCATGTTTTAATATCTGGTTTTTCATTATATTAGGATTCAAGTATTGAATTCCTAGTACATCTTGTAGTTGATCTCTGAATCCATATGCACCACCGGACTGATAAAATCCTGATTTTGCCCATAATCTACTTGCAATGGTTTGATATACTAACCAACCATTTAGCATTATATTCATAGATTCAATTGGTGTTTTTACTTGAATTGTTCTTATTAAATCTCTCCATTTGTTTTTTACTTTTTCTAGTTCTTGTTTACAGTTTTCTATTTTTGTATATTTATAGGCTGTTTCTTGTATTTTTTGTTTTGTAGTTTCACTACCTAAAATAATACTTATTTCTTTATCTTCATAGGCTTTTAGTTCTATTTCAAATTCAATTGCTATACAGCTAGGCAATCCTAATGAGTTTTTGTTGTCTAGCTTAACTTTATTTAATGCCTCTGGTGAATATAGTGTCCCATTACCAATAAATGCTTCTTTATTACCTGTGAATGAACTAATTTTTTCACTGCTTGAAATATAGCAATTGTTATTTTCTATATCTGCTACAAATAGGTTGTCTGCAAACACAATATTAGAATTTCTGTCATAGTCAACATTAATGTAACCTTCTGATTTAATTTCGTCTTCTCCTAAAACTGGTTTTATATAGTATACTATATTCAAGGTTCTTTTTTCTGGCATAGTATTTTTTATCCTAATTAAGTTTATTTTTACGCTATCTTCATTTGGTACAAATACTTCTACTTCTTGTAATAGTCCAAATTTCATGCTAGAATAAACAGCATATCCAAACCCATATCTTATAGAGTACTCCTCTTCAGATAAATTCATATTCGCATTTAATGACCATATTTTATTGTATTCTCTATCTTTAATATAAATAATTTCCGATGGGGTATCCAATATAGAATCATTTGACCAAGCTGTAATTCTTTTTAATCTGCTGTTTTTGTTCCAAGTGTATCCACCCATATTTTGTGTTACAACTGTTCCAAAATTTTCATTTGTTAAAACATGACTCCATACATTTGGTAGTTTATTTTTATTGTTTAATTTTATTATATATTCTTTGCCATCTTCTGAAAAGCCTCCATATTCATTGTAATATTTTAATTTAGTTATATCTGGTCCAAGTATTTTCTTTTCAAAATTTTGCATTTCTTTTTGAGCTATATTTTCATTTTCTATATCTACAATAGAATTTAAATACTCTTCTTCTTGTTCCTTTATTTGATTTTCAATATTTCCTGCATGTGCATTTATTATTAAGTTAGCTCTAAATTCAAGCATTTTATTGTAGTCTGCCTCTAGTTTATCTTTTTTTAATACAAATATTCCACCTCTAATATTTTTCAGGTATTCCATGTGTCTATTGGCAATTTCACTATTAATAGCTTCTTGTACATACTGCTCAAATTGGTTTTCTTCTTCATTTAGAATAACTAATTCTATTTCTATATTTTTTATTCTGCAAAATTCATATGCTTTTAAAATATCACTTATAATATATGAATCATTAACATCTTTTATTTTAAGAAGTAGTATTGGAAAATCTCCTGAGATTCCATATTTCCATAGTTGGCTCTGCTTATATTCTTTGGTGTTATTATTAAGCAATGATTTCATTGGATTTTGTACTATTAGATATGATAACATTTTTTGATATATTTCTATATCTTTTCCTTTTATTCCTAAATATCTTGCTTCCTCTTCCACTCTAGCTTTTGATAGTTCAAATGCTCTTTTTGTATTTTCATTATTTCTGTACTTGTCTAAATTTTCTTTAGCTTCATTGATGTTTTCTGATACGCTTATAATTAAATTTATTGTGGTTTTGCTGTTGGCTGGTATTTTAACTGTTCTTCTCATTGCAATTATTGGTGAAACTGTGAGTCCAATTTGTTTTGAAAATGGAATTGATTTTTCTATCATAGATATGCCAAATTTTTCTTGATCTATTTCATATTCTAACTCTCCTGATGTTTCGTCTTGTGCAATTAAACTTGTGCATAAATGTAACTGACTTGTATTTCCTCTTTTATTTCTGCTAACCAAAATTGCTTTTATATCTTCTAAATAATTATATCTTAGGAATAAATTATTAAAAGCCATATGCGAATAATCTTGTTCTTTTGTAGATAGTACAGGTTCAAATACGCTAGATATTTCTATTATTTCTTCCTCACTACTATTGTTTTTTATTTCTAAACTTCGTATTTCTACTGGTTCTGCTGGAGATGTTATTATTTTGCAGGAGTATGAATTATTTTCGTAGTTTATAGTATATTGATTCATGTCAGGTGTGAAGATTACTTCATACTTATCTGTTTCTTGTGTTGTTTCTGCTCCTATTTTTAAAACTTTTTCAGTTTTTAAATCTTTTATATAAAAGTAGATACCTTGTGAATAATCGTTTGTTGGTTTGTATCTATTAATGAAGTAATTTTTATATTTGCTAAATCCATTACCTTTTTCGTCCATGCAAATTGTGTAGTTTTCATTAGATATTACATTATAGTTGTTTAATTTACTATTAATATTGTTTATAACTTTTACTGAATAATTTTCATAATCTTTGTTTTTTAATTTTTCAATTTTTTCTTTTTTCTCTTTTGTTATTACTACATTTTCTGGCATTCTTTCTTGTAATAATACATCTACTGCTTTTATTTGCGGATTTTGTATAAATCTTTCTTCTAAAATTTTGTTATTTATTAAATTATTGATTGCTAATAGAATTAGTGCTTGGTGGTGTGCCATGTATGTTTTTACAAGTGCATATCCTTTCTTGTTTGATACTCTACCTGGTGTAAAGTCTATAGCTTCATAAAATCCATATTCCTTGTACATTCCTTTTTCTTCTAATGTTTTCAGATTTTGCAAAACTTCTTTTGGATAGTCTTGTATTGCCATAATGCTTCCATATGCAGATACTACCATTTCGTCTGCAAGACCTCTTTTTAACCCAAGCCATGGAATACCAAAAGCCTTGTATTGATAATTAGAGTTTAAGTCTTTTAAATTAAAGGCAGATTCTGATATTCCCCAAGGTATTCCTATTTTTTTTGCATATTCTTTTTGACTCATTAACATGAAATTGATGGATTCGTCAAGTAAACTTCCTTTATATTGATTCATGTTTATATTTGGCATTAAATATTCAAATGCAGTTCCAGACCATGATACCAGTCCTCTATATCCATTCATACTGGTTAAGGTTCTGCTTAAGTTTTGCCAATGTTTTGTTGGTACATCATGTTTTGCTATTGCTACAAAACTTGCTTGTCTTGCTTCAGAGGCTAGTAGGTCGTAATATGAATCTGTTAAATGATTTTCCTCGCAATTATATCCAATTGAGAAAAGTCTTTTTTCTTTATCATATAATTCCGAAAATTCGGTATTGTTTATTAGTTCTTCTATTTGTTTTATTAAATCTATATTTTCTGGTTGGTTTAAATTTTTTAAAAATTGATTTAATATATATAAATATCCAATGAAGTTTCCACTATCTACTGTTGAGACATATTTCGGTGTTAATGGTTCTAGTGTTTTTGTATCATACCAATTGTATAAGTGACCTTTCCATTTATCTAGTTTTTGTATTGTTATAATTACTTTTTTTATTCGATCCATTGCTTCTTCTAGATTAATGTATCCAAGATCATATGCTGAAATTATTGCAACTAGTCCTAGCCCTATATTAGTAGAAGATGTTCTATGCACAATTTTGTTGCTTCTATCTTCTTGAAAATTGTCTGGTGGAAGATAGTTGTTTTCCGCATTCATGTAGGTTTTGAAAAAGTTCCAAGTTCTATTTCCAATTTCTAATATATGCTCTATTTCTTTATCTTTTAGTTCTTTTACTTTGGCTTTTGGCACGATTTCTTTGCTTATATACCACATTATTGCAGGTGCTGTAATCCATAAAATTGATACTAAAAACCAAGCTATATTCAGTTTTAGTATTGAATATATGAAAGTAAAAATGGCTGTTATAACATTTGCAAACATTAATTTATAGTATGATGCTAATGTAGTTTTTGTTGTAAGTTCTGCTTCTTCAGCTGTTACCCATTCTAATAGATTTTTCTTGCTTATATATTTTCTATACAGTGTTTTTGTAATCGCGTTTAATGATACATATGCTTTGTGTGGTAATATTGCAAATGTTAATATTGCTCTTGCTAATATTCCTTTTATGCCTATAATGTTTCTAGAAAAATATTTTTGTGTTACGCTTCCACTTTCTTTTGATACAATATATTCAAAGAATTCAATAATTTGTGCTGTAAATATTGGTAAGAATAGAATTGTTATTATTGGCACAATATTAACCTTGTAGTTAATATTGAATACTAGAGTTAAAATCGTACCTACTACGGTTAGTAGTTCTAGTAAACTTCTCCTTAGATTATCAAGGATTTTGAATTTTGATAGTAAATTTAATTTATTATTTATTGCTAACCAATGAATTATTTGCCAGTCTCCCCTTATCCATCTGTGGTTTCTTGTACTGTATGCATTGTATTTATATGGATAGCTATCTAATAATAGTATATCTGTTGCTAGACCACATCTTAAATAATTTCCTTCTAATAAGTCATGGCTAAGCACTGTATTTTCTGGTATTTCATTTTTTAAAACAGTAGAAAAAGCTTTTAAATTGTATATTCCTTTACCTGTAAAAATTCCTTCTTCAAAATTATCCTGATATGTGTCAGATATTGCATTAGTATATGAGTCTATTCCCCCACTACCTGCAAATATTTTAGTAAATATACTTCTCCTGCTAGATATTAAATCTATCCCTATTCTTGGCTGAATTATGCCATGACCTCCTATTACGAGATTTTTAGCTTCGTTTAATTCTGGTTTGTTTAAAATATGGGCCATTGCACCAATTAGCTCTAGTCCTGAATTTAGTATTAGGTTTGTGTCTGCATCTAAAGTTATTATATATTTTATATCTGGTATTTCTTTATCTAACATTGAATTTGCCTTGAATGGATTTTTAATATTTCCTAAAATGTATTCATTAAATTGGTTTATTAAACCTCTTTTTCGTTCCCAGCCTAAATAGCAACCTTCACTGTCACTCCATGTTCTTTTTCTATATATAAATTGAAATTTGCCAAATTTATCTTCTCCACTGTATTTTTCATTAAGTTGTTTTGCTTCTTCTAAACCTACTTTTATAATTTCTTCGTCATAGGCTTCTTCCTCAACATCGCTACTACTTACATCTGCTAATAACGCAAAATAGATATTCTCTGATTTGTTCGCATGATAAAATACTTCTAGTTTTTGCATTAACTCTTTTACTTTGTTAGCTTCTTTAATAATGGTTGGTATAATTACCATGGTTTTTTCGTTTTCTGGAATTCCTTTTTCGAAATTTAATTTTGGTATTAGTTTTGTTTTTACAATTTTGTTTAATATTGCTTGTAATAAATCGGTCGTAATTTGTGTTGAAGGAATGTAAGTTATTAGAAATGTTAATACTGATATAATTATATTGGTTTGGTTTGCTATAGCTTTTGCACACCAAAGTGGTAATATCATTGAGCTTACTACTATAATTGTTATATATAGCCAGACTGGTATATTTTTTCGTGGTCTTATATATTTATTCATTTGTAAGCTGTCATATAGTTTTGAAGTTCCATCTGAAATTAAATAATAACCTATATGGGCTTTTTTTGAATTTGGATTTTCTATACTTGCTTGTTTTGCTAATTCTAGCACTTTTTTACTAATATATATTTCAGATATTTTCGTCTTCTGAGATATTTGCTTTATTTCGTTTCTGTAATATGTTTTTGTTTTATAGTCCATTTTTTCGTATACTCCAGAAGGATCTTGTTTTAATATTTCTTCTACTCCATTAATGTTTTCAAAAATTTCAAGGTAGTTAATTCTTTGTATATCTTTTATACTTTTTATGCAATTTCCAATGCTTACTTTTTTTGTTGCAATATCGAAATGCTCTTTTTTTATAACATCTGAAACGGTGGTTCCCATTTTGCTTGTTTGTTCTTCTAGAATGTTTAAATAACTAGAAGCTTTTTTTCCATATCTTTTCAGCCTGTATGACATATATTCAATGAAGGGATATTTTATTTGTCCTGTTGCAATTTGTGTTTTGTAGTTATCGTTTACTTTAAATCTCTGCTCTGTTTTAGATTTGTATTCAACTAATCTTTCTAGAATATTTTCAACTTTATATTTCTGAATTTGAGCGGTGTAAATTTTTTCACAAATGTTTCTTATATTTTCTATAATGGCTATTTGCAGAAATACCCCTATATTCCAAATTTCTTCCATATTAAGAGTTTTTTTAGTTTGATAAGCTTTTAAAAAATCTTCTAAATTTTTAGAATTAATTTGCGAGTCAGTGTATGCAACTATTTCTGTTGCTAAAACATAAATTCTAGCAAAACCTTCATAAGCACCACTTGCAAGTCCAGGAAAATTCACATATTTTTTTAAAGGCAATTCTTTTTGAATTGTCTTTACCACTTCTTCTATAATATAATAGTTGTCTAGTAGCCACTCTCCTGCTGGGTGAATATTAATTCCGCTTTTTAAGTGTAGATTTAATAATTCATATGTTTTTGTGATAATTTTAAAATTATCTTCCAAGCGTGGAATTGGATATGTGCTTTTATCAGACCTATTTTTTAGTAAATGGTCTGATGCTATTTTTTCTAAATAATTTTCTAATTGATATTTATCTAATAAAGCTCCTTTTATATTTAATACTTTAACTAATTTCAAAAAACTCCACTCCTCAACTGTTATGTAGTATTTTTAAAATTAGTTTTAACTTTTTTTGCTTTTTTATGCATTCATAGAAAAAAATTTTTGTGAATGTAGAAAGTGACCAATTGGGGACGGTTCTTTTTTGGACAAAATGTCCAAAAAAGAACCGTCCCCAATTGGTCATTAATTATTTTATTAATTAGAGGTTGGTATTCTAATTACTACTTCTGTTCCCTTTCCAACTTCGCTTTTAATGTCTATTGAACCATTGTTTCTATCTAGTATTTCTTTTGCTATGGATAGTCCTAGACCTGTTCCTCCCATTTCTCTGGTACGCGCTTTATCAACTCTGTAAAATCTTTCAAATATTCTAGATAAGTCTTCTTCTGGTATTCCTAGACCATTATCTATTATTTTTATGTATGCATCATTATATACAAAACCAACATATATTTTGATGTTTCCTTTTTCTTTTGTGTACTTTATGCTATTTGATAAGATATTTAGAACTACTCTCTCTATTCCATATTTGTCTGCATAAACTGGAGGTACATTCGCTGTAACAAAGCATTCTACTTGGTGCTCTTTTTTGTTTATTTCCATTTGCAATTTTTCTTGGCATTTTTTTACGAGATCGCCTAAGTCAAATTGTTCTTTATTTACTGGCATTTTGTTGTTATCTAGTCTAGATAATGTTAATAAGTCTGTTACTAGTTTTGCCATTCTTCTTGCTTCTGTTGCAATTACTTTTAAAAATCTCTCTTGTGTTTCGCGTTCATATTCATCTTCTAATAGAGTGTCTGCATATCCCATTATTGATGTAATAGGCGTTTTTAGCTCGTGTGATACATCTGCTACGAATTCTTTACGCATATTGTCTAGTTTTACATGTTCTGTAATATCTTGTATAACAACCATTACACCATCTGGTCTATCGTTCTCGTCTTTGAATGGTGCAAAGAACATGTTTATGTGTTTATCACCTATGCTCACTCTTTGGTTGGAAGATGTCCAGTTTTCAAGATAAATGATTTTTTCCATATTAATGTTTTCGTCTATTTTCTTAAAGATTTGCTCAAAGTTCTCGTCCTCTGGCATTATTTTTAGTAGTCTTGTAGCAGCAGGATTGACTAATATTATTTTTCCTTTCATGTCAAATGCTATAATTCCATCTGTCATATGTAATAGTATTGTTTCTATTTGTTGTTTTTGTTTGTTTACTTCACTTAAGTTTTGTTTTAATTCGGTGGTAACCATATTGAAAGCGGTTGCAATATCTTGTATTTCTGAATCTCCATTTGTTACTGTTAAGTATTTTTCTCCGTGATTCTTCTCCTGATGCAATTCTTTTTGCACTTTTTATTAGATTTCTAATAGGATAATTTACTTTCTTAAATACAAATAGTGCTATCACTACTGATATTATAATAATACTAGCTAAGGAATATGCTAGAAAAATTTTCCCATTTCTTGCTATTTGATTGCTTATTTCTATTATTGCTTGATTGTCTTGATTTTGTGCAATTGTTGTTATATCTTGGATTTCGATTATGTAGTATGCGCTCATTCCACAAAGTAAAATGATTGCAAGTATTGTGAAAATGACTATTATTCTCATCTGTACGCTTTTTAACATATTTTTTGTCGCCAAATTAGTAATTTCCTTTTGGCTTTCCTCCTATATTTTTATTTTTCTATGCAAAATAAAAGTCGGCATCAGTATTTCTGATTTCCGACTAAATAATGCATCTATTTTTATTTATTATTAGCTGCAATATAATAACCTACTCCTCGTTTTGTGATTAATATTTTTGGTGCTGAAGTATCTTTTTCTATTTTTTCGCGGATTCTTCTTACTGTTACATCTACTGTCCTAATATCTCCATAATATTCATATCCCCAAACTTTTTCTAGCAAAACTTCTCTTGTAACTACTTGTCCTGGTTGATTTGCTAAGTATTTTAGTACTTCAAATTCTCTTAAAGTTAAATCTATTATTTCGTTTCTTACTATTACTTCGAATCTATCTAAGTCTAGCGTTAAGTCTCCAACTACAATTTCATTTTTTCGTTCTGCTTTTTCGTCTTGTTTTGTGTTTCTGTATACATCTACTTCTGCTTTTCTTAAGTTTGCTTTTATTCTTGCCATTAGTTCTCTAACACTAAATGGTTTAGTGATATAATCGTCTGCACCTAGTTCAAGACCTAATATTTTATCTATTTCTTGGTCTTTGGCTGTTAGCATTAGGACTGGTATATTAAGTGAATGCTTTATTCTTTTACAAACTGATAGTCCATCCATTCTTGGTAGCATTATATCTAATAAAACAATGTCTGGTTTTTTTTCTAATGCAATTTCTACAGCTGTAACACCATCATTTGCTTCTAAAATATTATATCCTTCTTTTTTTAAATTAAAAGTTAAAATATCAAGAATATGTTGTTCATCATCTACTATTAATACTGTTTTTTTATTATCATATATCATAGTTTCGTTTTCCATTAAAGTCCCTTCCTTTCTTAATCTTGAATTCTATTAAGACTATATCACATAAAATTACTTTATACAAGGACTTTTGAAAAATTTATTTTAATGCCTTGTAAATTAATGCCATTCTTACATATACTCCATTTTGAATTTGCTTAAATATGCGAGATTTACTACATTCTACTACATCGTCTGCAATTTCTACATTTCTATTAAATGGTGCTGGATGCATTATTATTGCATTTTCTTTCATTTTGTTTACTCTATCCATATTTAATCCATGTAGCTTATGGTATTCTTCAACTGTTTCTATCATAGAATGTTCATGTCTTTCGTGTTGTACTCTTAGTAACATTACGACATCTACTTTATCTATTATTTCGTCTAGGTCTACAAATTTTGTACCTTCTTCTCTGTATTCTTCTGGACCTGATGTATATACTGTCATTCCAAGTCTTTCCATGATTTTCATGTTAGTGTGTGCTACTCTTGAATGTGTTACATCTCCTACAATTACTACTTTTAATCCTTCAAATTTTCCAAATTCCTGTCTTATTGTTAATAAATCTAATAATGATTGTGATGGATGGTTTCCTGTTCCATCTCCTGCATTTAGTATTGGTATATTTATTTTACCCACTAATTGTTTATAATATTCATTTTCTACATGCCTTATTACAACTGCATCTGCTCCAAACATTTCAAATGTTTTTACTGTATCGTATAGAGTTTCTCCTTTTTTTAAGCTAGAATTTTCTGCATCAAAGTTTTGTGTTTTGCAACCTAGTTTTAAGGCTGCCATGTCAAAGCTATAATGTGTTCTTGTTGATGGTTCGAAAAATAGGTTTGCAATTACTTTTTCACCTTTGTAGTCTACTTGTTTTCCATTTTTAAATTCTTCTGCTAAGTCTAGTATTTGATTAATTTCTTCTGTTGAAAAATCGTCTAAATTTAATACGTTCATTTTTCTCTATCTCCTTTTTACATTTTTCTTATTGTACCACTATTTTACTACTCTTTTCAACATTTTTCTTATATTTTTTATTTATTAACCAAATAATACCTAAAATTATTAATATTCCGGTTATTACTCCTGCTGAGTCTATGAATATATCCAATAGCTCACAACTCCTACCTGGAACGAAATATTGATGTATTTCGTCTGTTATCGCATAAGTTGTTCCTGTTCCCCATGCATATATCCATGCTTTTTTGCTGGTGTAACATCTTACTAGGTTTATTAATATAATTCCTCCTATTGCATATAGTGTGAAATGCGCCATTTTTCTTACAATGTGTTGTAATTGTTCTACTACTTGGTCTTCTTTTTCTTGTGGTAATTGTACAAATATTCTGATTATTGCTTTTATTGTATTTCCGCTTGTATTGCTGGATTTATTGCTATTTTCAGAGGAAAAGCAAAATACTGTCAGCATCCATAGAATTGTTAATATTATAAATATAATTTTCTTCTTTTTATGCATTATTTTTCTCTCCTAACTTCATTGAAAGCATTTTTGAAATACCATTTTCCTGCATAGTAATTCCGTATACTGTGTCTGCAGCTTCCATAGTACCTTTTCTGTGTGTAATTACTAGAAATTGTGTCTCTTTTACAAATTTTTTTAAGTAGTCTGCATATCTGTAAACATTAACATCGTCTAGAGCCGCTTCAATTTCGTCTAACACGCAAAATGGTGCAGGATTAATTTGTAATATAGCAAATAATAATGCAATAGCTGTAAATGCTTTTTCTCCACCTGATAGTAAGGTCATACTTTGTAATTTTTTTCCTGGTGGCTGTACTTGTATATCAATTCCGCATTCTAATACATTTTCTTTATCTTCTAGTATTAGTTCAGCTTTTCCACCGCCAAATAGTTCTTTGAATACATCATTGAAATTGCGATTAATAATTTCAAATTGTTTTTCAAATTGTTCTTTCATGACGTTTGTCATGTCCTGAATTACTTTTTTTAATTTATTCATTGTGTTTTCTAAATCTAGTCTTTGTTCGCACATGAAATCATATCTTTTTGATGTTTCTTTATATTCTTCAATTGAGTCTATATTAATACTTCCTAAGTCTTTTATTTCGTTTCGTAAAGAGTTTACTTGTTTAGTGGTTTGAGCTATATTAGTTGGTTTTTCGTATTCACTAATATTGTTTGGAGTTAGTTCATATTCATCCCACATTGTGTTAATAACTTCTTCTAAGTCTTGCTCTAATTTAGTTTTTTTCACATCAATTTTCACAATTTGTGCTTTTAAATCTTCTATTACTTCAAACTGGCTAGATATTTCTTCTTCAGTGTTTTTTAGCTTTTCGTTTTTATTTGTTCTATCTTGTTTTAGTTCTTCTATTTTTGTACCACTGTTTGAAACTTCGTTTTTGATGTTTATAATTTGTTCTTCTATTTTTGTAATGTTTTCTTGTAATGCTATGTTATCTTCTGCCATAATTTTGGTTTGATTTACTTTGTTTTCAATAGATTTCTGGCAGTTTTCAATGTCTTTATTGATTCTTTCTACCATTTCTTCTACTGAAGCTTTGCTTTCGTCAAAAGAAGATACAGATATTTTTAGGTTTGTAATGTCAAAGTTTAAGTCATCTATAATTTTTTGATTATCTTTATTTGAAACTGTAAATTCTTCTATTTCTCTGTTTATTGCATTTATTTGACTTGTTAAGTTTTCTATTTCTTTATTGTATTCTTCTTTTTTTGTGTTTATATTATTTTTCTGCTCTGCAAGATCTTTTTCTTCTTTTCTTAGTTTGTCCAATTTCTGTTCTAATCTCTGTATATTTTCTTCAACTGCTACTAGTTTTTGTTTGTCTGTTGCATATACAATTTCTATTTCTTGCATACTGCTTTCTAGGTTGCTTACTTGCTCTAGTAGTCCTTCTATACTACTTTCATATTCTTGTTTTTTCTTAGTTTCAGTTTCTATTTTTTTATTTAACTGTGATACTTGCTTTTTTAGTTCTTCTATTTCTCTTGTTCTTCCAAGTATATTTACTGTTTTTTGCATTACAGAACCACCTGTAATTCCACCAGTTGCGTTTATAATGTCTCCATCTAGTGTTACTATTTTAAAACCATATTTATTTTGTTTTGCTAACTTTATAGCATGTTCCATGTTATCTACTATAACTGTTCTTCCTATTAAGTTTAATATGATTTCTTCGTATTTTTTGTCGAATTTAACTAGGTCTGATGCTATGCCTATAACTCCTTCTACTTCTTTTATGTTATCTAGCTTTTTTCCTTTTACTGAACTAATTGGTAGAAAAGTAGCCCTACCTAAGTTATTTTTTCTTAAATATTCTACTAATTTTTTTGCATCTTCTTCTGCAACGGTAACAATGTTTTGTAATGCTGCTCCAAGCGCCATTTCTATTGCTGTTTGGTATTTTTTCTCTACTGATACAAGGTTGCTTAGTACTCCTTCTACACCTTTTTTTAGAGTATCATCCTTTTCACATGCAATTAGTAATGATTTTACACTTTTTGCATATCCTTCTTTTTCTTTTTCTGTTTCTATTAGGAATTTAAGTCTTGCTGATTTTACTCTTTCGTCTTGAATGTATTCGTTTATTTTGTTATCATAATTTTTTATATTATCGTTGGCTTCTTCTTTTTGTTTTATGATGTTTTCTAATTGTTTTGTGGCTTCATTCTTTTTTTGCTCTATTTCGTAAAATGTTTTTGAAATATCTTCTTTTGTAACCCTTGTACTGTCTAGTTCTGATATTGTAGTCCTTAGTTCGAATTGTACGGTTTTTTCTCTTTTTTCTAAGTTTTCGAAGTTGACTTCTAATCCATTTATATTGCTATTTAATTCATATCTTTTATCCACATTTTGTTCTATTTGTTTCTTTTTATTTTCTATTTCTAGCTCTTTTGTGGATAATTTTTGTGTTATTTTTGATAGCTCAGCTTCTTTTTCTTCTAATTCTTTTTGAAATTTTTCTTTATTTGTTGATAAGTTAGTTTGTTTTTCTATTTTTGAATTTTTTTCGTTTTCTAACTCTATAACTCTCTGTTTTGAGTCCTCTATTTCCTTTTTAAATCTATCTGTATTTTCTCTATTGTTTGATATTCTTTCTTTTGCAACTTCTATTTGAGAGTTTAATTGCTCTATTTCTTTTTGGCTTTCAAATCCAATGTTTTGCATATTTTCTATCTTGTTGGTTATGTCGTCTATTTCTAGTTTTAATGCTTCTTTTAAGTTTTTTATTTTTTCCATTTTGCTATTTGCATCGTTGTTTTGGTCAACTAGAATGTCTTCGTCTATTTTTATTTTTTCTAATTTTTCTTTATAGCTATCTATATTATATAGGAATAGTCCTACTTCTATGTTTTTTAATTCTTCTCGTAAGTCTAAGAATTTTTTTGCTTTTTCAGATTGTTTTTTTAGTGGTTCAATACTGTTTTCGATTTCACTTAAAATGTCATTAATTCTTAGGAGATTTACTTTTGTATGTTCTAGTTTCTTTTCGGCCTCGATTTTTCTTACTCTATATTTTACAATTCCTGCGGCTTCTTCGAATATGTGTCTTCTATCTTCTGATTTGTTGCTTAGTATTTCGTCAATTTTGCCTTGTCCTATTATGCTGTATCCATCTCTGCCAATTCCAGTGTCCATGAATAACTCCAATATGTCTTTTAATCTGCATGGAGTTTTATTTATGAAGTAACCTGTTTCTCCTGTTCTATATATTTTTCTTGTGACAGTAACTTCTGCATATTCTATTGGTAACTTTGCATCACTATTGTCGAATACAATTGTAGCTTCTGCAAATCCTAGTGATTTTCTGTTTTGTGTTCCTGCAAATATTATATCTTCCGATTTTGCACCTCTCAGGGATTTTATGCTTTGCTCTCCTAATACCCATCGAATTGCATCTGAAATATTGCTTTTGCCTGAGCCGTTTGGTCCTATTACTGCTGTAATTCCCGGCATGAATTCTAATACTGTTTTGTCTGCAAACGATTTAAATCCTTGCAGTTCTAATCGTTTTAAATACATTTAATATCACCTAAATTTATTAAATTTGTGTAGTTTTGGACTTTCGCCATTTTGCTATAAGAACAAAACTATTTTTTATGTGTTTATGACATAAAATTGTGATTTGTTTTTTTGTGCTATGTCAATGGAATTAAACCTCTTTGATACAAGTCCATTATTTTCATTTTTTGTTTCTGTTTTATGTTTTATTTTTTTATACCTTCTCGGTAGTACCCTTGAGTAGCTACCCATCTGGGACAGAAATATTTAAATTTCTTCAAATGAATACAGTATATTAATATTGCTTATTCATTCGTGTATCGAAGTGCTAGAACGTGAGCACCGGGCGGAACCCATTATTGCTGTTCGCATTGCCATTGTTCGCATTCGAGTTCAACACGCCTGCATTAGCTCCATCATTGCAATTGCTACCGCGACCCAAGAACGAAGCGCTAGCCAATTGCTGATTTAATCCCTATTTTTATATATCACAAATTGTAACTTTGTTCAACATTATTTTTCATGTTTTTTTCATAAATGTTTCAAAAATGTTACATGATATTTAAAAGTTGTACAATGCGCTCAAGCGTTAATTATTTTTGCTTGAGGTTTGTACAACTTTTGATGTATGTTATTTGTTAATTAGGTTGCAAAATTTATTATTTTATATCCCATTTTATCACTAGAAGTTCAATACTGGGCGGAATCCCGGGTGATGACTGGCAGCCCCATCTACGCAACTTGTAGCAAAAATTCCCGCATTTTCTCCATCCTTTGCTGCACCTCCCCTTAATAAAAACGGTATCTTTCCACTTCCAATACACTCCATATCATTATTCCATGTTTGTCCATATTGTTTGCTTTCAGAGGAAATGGCAATTTTCCAATCTGTATCTTTCCCATTAGTCTTATTTACAATTCCCAGATAACTCCAGCTTCCGGCAACTTCATTTATTCCTATTCCTTTTATTTTTTCTAAGTTATTCCATGTTTCTTCTGTTAAGTCGTGTCTCTTTTTCTCGTATGCTTCTTCTGTTTTACTTACGTTCCACAATGTATCTTGTGTTATTCCTTCTCCTTCTGCATCTTCTGTTCCTGCTACATGTATTTTATTGCTTTTTTCTTCTCCGCTTACTTCATATACTTCCCAGTAATTTTCATAAGTTTGGTTTATTGTTGCTTTTCCATCTGATATTGTAAAATATTGTATGTCTGTTTCACTACTGCTTTTTCCATTTGTACTTAGATTTACATTTCCATTATTATAATATGCTGCTACCACTTCCCAACTACCGCCAGACATATCATATATTCCGTAGACATTTCCTGTTGTACTTGCCAGTTGTCCTAATGCTGTATCATAACCATATGCGTTTGCATCCCAATTTCCATACATTTCTTCGCCATTCGTTGCTTTTGGTCCCGCTCCTGTATGTATATTATAATACCTACAATCATTAACTCCATTAGCATTTATCATTGGCACATTTCCAAAAGAACTATAACATAGGTATGCTACTGCTCCCCATTCATTGTTTTTTATTAAATGACTATTTAATGCTGTTGACCAACCATATTTGCTTAGTTTATCTTCTTTCATACTCATGCTCTGATATTGACTCTCTCCTATGGTTATGTGTCTCCAGCTTATTTCATTTGGCAATATTCTTACGTATGTACTTTCAGTTGATAATATTGAATCCTTTGCTCCATCTTTTCTATTTCCTACGGCATCTCCTGTATCTCCATTTGTTAATCCACTTGCCTCAAACTTTGCTACCCATATTCCTGTTAGGTCTTCTTCTCCAAATCTGAATGCTGGATGTACTATCTTTGGTGTTGGATTTCCTGCTGATACTTTACTTAAATCATAATTATATGTTCCATCATCATTTTTTGTTACTTCTATTCCCGTTTCGCTGTCTGTTCTTTCTCCATAATTTACTCCATCTGTTCCTACATCTGTTGCATCTTTTAAGAAGGTTATACTTATCTTTTTGGCTTTTGAATTTGTTTCTGCTGGTGTTTCTTCATTTGATGTTTTTGTTCCTTCTCTTATACTATATGCATATCTTGGTATCCATACAAAAAATGTTG
>CANRPR010000008.1 GCA_947632535.1 uncultured Clostridia bacterium
TTCGAACCCACGGTAGGCTACAAACCTACGCCAATTTTCAAGACTGGTGCCATAAACCAACTCGACCACCTCTCCACATGTTACTTGCTCACGCCAGTAACAGTATATATATTAACACATTTCACACTCTCTTGTCAATAGTAATTTTTATAAATTTTAGCTTTTCGTAGCTATATAAAATATTATTTGATTTCAATTATACTATACATTATAGAAACACGACAATTAACTACTCTTATATGAGTAGTTTCATAAATAATTAGATATTAGGTTTTAAGTATCTAATTTTCTTTTTAATTACTAAATTTATGGTATTTTCATTTCTTATTAGAATTAAAATATGTTATTAAATTTATTATTGTATTTTTATCTTTTTCATCTAGTGCATAAAAACCCATTAAATCATAATCTAATTCCCTATTTTCATATTTATCTAGATAATCAGCGAAAATATCATCTATACTAACTTTGTATATATTACAAATACGTATTAATATTTCGTAAGAAGGTTTTGTCCTATCTTGTTCAATATCACTAATATGTCTAGTTGAACATTCTATTTTTTCTGCAAGTTCTTCTTGTGTGTAACCATAACTTTTTCTCATTCTTTTTAAATTGTTACCGATTTTTATTGTATCTATCTTTTTCACACTATCACCTTTTATTAATTATATTATATATATATTAACAAAGTTTACTATCCGTATAAATGAATTAAACTACTATATTGTTGTTTTTTAATTCAATAATATCTTTCTAAGTAAGAACTAAGTAATTTATCTAGTTTTTCTTTTTCTTGATATATATCCTTGCTAGGACTGTTGTTTTCTATCATATTCTCTATTTTTTTAATACTCTCATTTATTTTCTCTTTTAATTTCTCCTTTGTCTCCATCCTCCCACCTCTATCTTTAGTATTAAACTTTTCCATCATTTTATAATAAATAAATTAAATTAATTCATTTTTATTACTAATCAAGCAAAAAACTATATAAAAAAATATATCACATATATAAAAACAACCTAATCATATATTTGATTAGATTGTTCCATAATTAATTATTCATTGCTTTCTGTATTGCTTCTTTTTCTTCCTCTGACAATGTATATGTAGATTCTCCTCTTTCTACTGGTTTTGCATATATGTTTGACATTTCTCTTGAATATATTCCATTTAATACTATTCCTGTATTTTCTTGATTTAATATGGCCAATGCAAAACTTAAATCACTTCCTGTATCTTTAAAAGCATTATATCTAACCAAACCAACTTTTTGTAAGCATTCTGATATTTCTTTATTCATTTTTTTACAATCTTTTTCTATTTCTACATTTTGATTTTTAACTTGTAATACTTTATCCATATATTGTTTTAATTGTTCTTCTATATTGTTTCCATCACCTAGTTTTACCATGAATTTTTTATATTCCTTTTTTATCTTATGTAATTTTACTACATCTACTACATATAGTATCAATAAAAGAGCATTTATTCCTAATATTATTAAAAGAAAAATATCTGATTTTACAAATTGCATTATTGTTTCCATCTTATAATTCATCCCTTTCGTATTTTACTAAGACAATTACATATATGAATAAAAACTATTTCTTTATCAATTCTAAAATTCTTTCTAAATCGTCATTAGATGCATATTCTATAACTATTTTTCCTTTTCTTTTTCCTGCATCTAGTCTTACTCTAGTTCCAAAAAATGTTTGAAATGAATCTTCTATATCTCTATATATCGCTTCATATTTCTGTTCTTTTTTTGGCAATTTTTTGCTAACTTGTGTTTTTTGTTCAACTTCCCTTACAGATGCTCCTCTTTCTAACATTCTCATAGCCATAGCATATTGTTTATCTTTATCCTCGATAGATAATAAAGCTCTGCAATGGCCCTCGGTTAATTTACCCTCTCTAGCTAACTCTAGCACTCTTTCATCTAGATTTAATATTCTTACTGTATTTGCTATACTACTCCTACTTTTTCCTAATATTTCTGAAACTTGTTGTTGCGTTAAACTATATTCTTCCATAAGCATTTTAATTCCTGTAGCCTTTTCTACAGCATTTAAATCTTCCCTTTGAATATTTTCTATTAACGCTATTTCTTTATTCTTTCTTTCATTACTTTCTCTCACAATAGCTGGAATTGTTGTTAAACCTGCTTTTTTTGAGGCCCTCCAACGCCTTTCCCCTGCTATTATTTCATAGTAATTATCTTTCTTCGTAACAATAATAGGTTGTATTACCCCATATCGTTTTATTGATTCTGCCAATTCCTCTAATGCTTCTTCATCAAATTTTTTTCTTGGCTGATCTCTATTTGGTTCAACTTCTATAATTTTTAAGTTTTCTACAACTTCGTTTTCTCCTATATCTTCTGTTTCAACATTATTTGAAAATAATGCATCTAATCCTTTTCCTAAACCTGTCTTTTTAGCCATTTTTAACCCTCCTTATTTCATATGTTTTGCCTTTGGTGTAGAACTATCATTATTTTTCAAAAATTCTTTTACAAATTTTTCATAGCTCTTAGCACCTTTTGACTTAGGGTCATATATATTAATAGGCATACCATAACTAGGTGCTTCGCTTATTCTAACATTCCTTGGTATTACATTTTTATATACCTTATCACCAAAATAATTTTTTACTTCTTTTACTACTTGATTTGACAAGTTCGTCCTTACATCATACATCGTTAATAAAGCACCCTCTATTTGCAAATCTTTGTTTAAGTGCTTTTTTACCAAATTAATCGTATTAATTAATTGACCAAGCCCTTCTAATGCATAATATTCGCATTGTATTGGTATTAAAACACTATCTGCAGCTGTAAATGCATTTAGAGTTATTAATCCTAAAGATGGTGGACAATCTATTATCATATATTCAAACTTGTCTTTTACCTCTTCTAATTTTTCCTTTAGGCGTTGTTCTCTTGACATCATTGAAACTAATTCTACTTCTGCACCTGCTAAATTTATATTTGAAGGACATATCTTTAAATTCTTAATTTTGGTTTGCTGTAATGCCTCTTGCATTGGTGTCTCCTCTATTAATACTTCATAAATTGATTTTTCCGTTTGCTTTTCTAGTCCAATACCGCTAGTAGCATTTCCTTGTGGATCTGCGTCTATTAATAATACATTTTTATTTTTTTTTGCTAGCATTGTGCTTAAAGTAACTGAAGTTGTAGTTTTTCCAACTCCGCCCTTTTGATTTGCTACTGCAATTACTTTTCCCACTATTATCCCTCCAAAATAAAATATAGCAAAATAGTTGTCTGTTGTCTTTTTGAAAAAACTTACATCTATTTTACTATACTATAATATAAAATTATTCATAATATGTCAATGTTTTTTGTAAATTTTTAATTAAAATTCACATTAAATTCTTGCAACTATAATATAGGTTGTTTTGTAGGCATACCAGCCTTTCTTGGATATTTTTCTGGTGTATTTTTTACTTTTTGAATTACAATTATTGTTCTTTCCATATTTGTATGCGGTAGAACAAATTTTTCCACCTCGATAATTTTTCCTCCTAGTTCTTTAATTGCATTTTGAGCTTCATTAACTTCTTCGTCTATAGAACTTCCTTTCATACAAATAGCTTTTCCTCCAATTCTAGTAAAAGGAATCAAATATTCTGCTAAAACATTTAATGGTGCAACCGCTCTTGAAATTGCTACATCATATGTAGCTCTAAAGTTCTCATTTTTTCCTGCATCCTCTGCCCTATCATGTTGTATTTTTACATTTTTTAATTTTAAACTTGTTATTACCTCTTCTAAAAAAATTAATCTTTTATTTAAGGAATCTAGTAGTGTCATTTCAATTTTCTCATTTAATATTTTTAATGGTACTCCTGGAAATCCCGCTCCAGTACCAACATCTATAATCCTATTAGCATTCTTTATATACTTTTGTACAGTTAAACTATCTATAAAATGTTTTTTTATTATTTCACTTTCTTCGGTAATAGCTGTAAGATTTATTTTATTATTCCATTTCAATAATAATTCCATATAATCATAAAACTGCTGTATTTGGCCTTGTTGTAATTTTACACCTAACATTTCCGCATCCTCATTTAATAAATGTTGAAATTGCTCCACATCCATATTAATTTCGCCTTCTTTCTTGCTCCAAATATATTAGTAAAACTGAAATATCTGCTGGTGAAACACCTGATATTCTAGAAGCTTGTCCTATAGAAATTGGTTTAAATTTGTTTAGTTTCTGTCTTGCCTCTAAGCTTAACCCCTTTAATTGTTGATAATCAATATTTTCTGATAGTTTTTTATCCTCTAACTTCTTAAACTTTTCAACTTGTGCAATTTGCATATTAATATATCCTTCATATTTTATCTGAATCTGAACTTCTTCCTTTTCTTGTTTACTTAATTTTGGTCTATTTTCGTCAATTGGAGCTAAATCTTCATAAGAAATTTCTGTTCTTTTCAGCAATTCATCCATTTTGACTCCATTATTTATTTGTGTAGAACCTTTTTGTGATAAAATCTCATTAACTTCTGTACTTGGTTTTACATTTACACTTTTAATTCTAGATATTTCTTTATTTATATTCTCTCTTTTTTTGCAAAATCTATCATATCTTTCCTTTGAAATCAATCCTATATCATATCCTATGTCTGTTAATCGTAAATCCGCATTATCTTGTCTCAATAAAAGCCTATACTCAGCTCTAGAAGTCATCATTCTATAAGGCTCATTTGTACTCTTAGTAACAATATCATCTATTAATACTCCTATATAAGCTTGAGCCCTATTTAGAACTATCGCCTCTTTTCCATCTAGTTTTCTAGCAGCATTAATACCAGCCATAAGTCCCTGTGCAGCTGCTTCTTCATAGCCTGATGTGCCATTAATTTGCCCTGCAAAAAACATACCTGATATTTTTTTATTTTCTAAAGACAATTTCAATTGAGATGGCTCTATACAATCGTATTCAATTGCATATGCCGGTCTCGTAAATTCTACATTTTCTAGGCCTGGAATAGTCCTATACATTGCTATCTGTACATCTTCTGGTAAAGAGGAGCTCATTCCTTGCACATACATTTCTTCTGTTTTTAGGCCTATTGGCTCAATGAAAATTTGATGTCTATCCTTATCTGCAAACCTTACAACCTTATCCTCAATTGACGGACAATATCTTGGTCCTGTTCCTTCTATTTTTCCCGCATATAATGGCGATCTATGAAGATTTTCTCTAATTATTTGATGTGTTTTTTCATTAGTATATGTCAAATAACAAGGCATTTGTTCTACTTCTCTAAACTTATCATCAAAAGAAAACATTTCATAGTCTTTATCACCCTCTTGTATCTCCATCTTCGAGAAATCTATTGACTTTCTACTAATTCTAGCCGGTGTTCCCGTTTTAAATCTTAGCAATTCTATTCCCTCACGCTTCAAGCATTCTGATAGCTTATTTGCGGCAGCTACTCCGTCTGGACCACTCTCATACGAAACTTCTCCTATAAATATCTTTCCTTTTAAATATGTTCCAGTTGCAATAATAACCGCCTTTACTTTGTATATTGCGCCAATATTTGTTTCTACAGCACAAACAGCATTGTTTTCAACCTTTATATCTACGATTTCTGCTTGTTTTACATATAAATTATCCTGTTTTTCTAATGTATGTTTCATTTCCATTTGGTATAATTTTCTATCTGCTTGCGCTCTTAAAGAATATACTGCTGGACCTTTTGATTTATTTAACATTCTATTTTGTATAAATGTTTTATCAATATTCTTTGCCATTTCTCCCCCCAGCGCATCTATTTCTCTTACTAAGTGACCTTTTGATGTTCCTCCTATATGAGGATTACATGGCATATTCGCAATAGCCTCTAAACTTATAGAAAATAAAAGTGTTTTCTTTCCAAGCCTTGCACTAGCAAGTGCTGCTTCACAGCCAGCATGTCCAGCTCCAATTACTGCTATATCAAATTCCCCTGCTTCATATTTCAATTTTAATCCACCTCTTGCTTTATTTTTGATTATACTTATCCACATTTCTTCCACTATTAATTTTTCTGTGTTCTCTATGAAACAAAAATTCATGTTCCATCTATCTTTTTGGCAACTTTTTTGCGTTGCTGCACTTATATTTGCATTTGTATATATTTTATTGCCTTTTTGTAGTGTTATTTTCCCAAACAAAATTTAGAAAAAATTTCTTTTATTATATCTTCTGAAACATTCTCTCCTGTTATCTCAGATATAGCTTCCATTGCATCTTTTAAGCTAACTGATATAATATCTGTTGGTAAGCCAAATTTAATTGTATTTTGAGCTTCCTCAATCTTTTTTAATGCGTTATCAATTGAATTTTTGTGTCTCAAATTCGTAATAATTTCATTATTTTCTATTTGAACCTCATTTAATCCAAATAATTCATTTATTTTTTCATATAACTGTTCTAGACCTATATACTCTTTCGCAGATAATTCTATTATATTAGGATTTTCTATATACTCTTCAATGTTTTTCTTCTTCAAGACCTTATTTTGTATATCTATCTTATTTAATACAATAATAGCCTTTTTATTTTGTATCAACTTTAAAATCTGTATATCTTCGCTTTCTAATTGCTTACTTACATCAAAAATCGCTATAATTAAATCTGCTTCTTCTGCTATCCTTTTAGATTTGTTTATCCCTATTTGTTCTACTTGGTTTGTAGCTTCTCTAATTCCAGCTGTATCAATAACATGTATCGGAATTCCACTAATGTTAACACTTTCTTCTATAGTATCCCTTGTTGTTCCCTCTATATCCGTCACAATTGCTCTTTCTTCCTTTAATATTGCATTTAACAAACTAGACTTTCCTGCATTTGGTCTTCCTAATAAAGCTACTTTTATTCCTTCTTTTATAATTTTTCCAGTTTCAAAACTATCTCGTAATTCTTTTAAATCTCTTTCGATACTACTAAGTTCTTTTATTATATTGATACTAGTTATTTCTTCTATATCATATTCTGGATAATCTATATTCACTTCTAAATTAACAGTTATATCCATTATTTTTTTCCTTATTTTTCCTACCCTCTTTGATAGAAAACCCTCCAATTGACTTACGGAAGCTTGAGTTTCCTTCTTTGTCTTAGCATTAATAATATCTATTACTGCTTCAGCTTGAGACAAATCTATTCTACCATTTAAAAACGCCTTTTTTGTAAATTCACCAGGTTCTGCTAATTTTGCACCATTTGCTATGCACAATTCTAATATTCTTCTTAGTATATACATTCCCCCATGACAGCTTATCTCACACATATTCTCTGTTGTATAACTATTTGGCATTTTAAAAAAACTAACTAATACTTCATCAATAATTTCACTCTTATCAAGTATATGACCATATTTTATCGTGTATCCTTTAATTTCGTCAATATTATATTTATTTTTAGGTTCAAATATTTTATTTAATATCTCAAAGCATTTTTCTCCACTCATTCTCACAATTCCAATGCCTCCAACGCCCGGAGCCGTAGATATTGCCACAATTGTTTCCATGTTTTTTCCTCCAAAAAAAGCCAAAATACGAATATTTATAATCCGAACTTTGACTTCCGATTTTTATTTATTTTAATGAAATTACTATTTTTCTATATGGCTCTTCACCAACACTTGTTGTAACTACTTTACTGTTATTTTGTAATTTACTATGAATAATTTTCCTTTCATATGCAGTCATTGGCTCTAAAGTAATATTTTTTCTAGTTCTTATAACTGTTTTAGATAATTTTTCCGCTAAATCCTCTAAGTCTTTTTTTCTTTTTTCTTTATATCCACATATATTCAAAATAACCTTAACTTTATGTTCTATCCCTCTACTCGCCACTGCTGAAAGTATGTCCTGCAAATTATTTAAAACATCTCCCCTATATCCTATTAAGTAGTTTAAATCTTCTGCATCCATATCCACTAATAAATATTGTCCTTCTATAGATAATTTATAATTTATCCCTTGTGTTGGTAAGTTTTGTAACCATTCATTTAAGAAGTTTTGTATATTAACTTTTGCTTTGTCAAAATCTAACTCACTTATTTCTATTTTGCTTTTTTCTTCTCTTACAGGTCTATTCCTTAATTTCATTTCAACTCTCACTACTCGTGGTGTTAAAATACTAAAAAAACTTCTTTTATTTTCTTCTTCTAAAACTTTTATTTCAACATTTTCTTTACTAACATTTAATTCTTTCAATCCCTTTTCAATTGCTTCAGTGGTTGTTTTTCCTTCAAAAATGTGAACATCCTCCATTTAGTTCTCCTCCTCTTTTAGGAATCTATTTAAAATCAATCTCTCCACTATTGCTAATACATTGCCCACTAACCAATATAAAGCTAATCCTAAAGGTGCTATAATTGATATTGACACTGACATTATTGGCATCAAATACATCATACTCTTATTGGCTTGTAAAGCAGCATCCATTTCTGTTTGTTCATTTGTTTCTTCTGCATCTTTTCCTATATTTGTTTGCATACTAGTTGTAAGCTTCATTGTTATAAATGAAGTCATAACATATAAAACTGGTATAACATAAACTCGCCAATCTCCTAAGTTTTGATTTGGTATATCACTTAAATCTAAACCTAAAAATTCCATGTTTATATATACTCTTTCATCTTCATTGCCTTTATCTTTAATAATAGAAATTTCTGGATACATCATATTTTCCTTTGATTCTTGCTGTATATTATCTTTATATTCATTTATTACGGAAACATCTACTTTTTTCATATATGTAAGAGGACTTTTTACTAAGAAAAATACTGCTAAAATAATTACAATCTGTACTATTCCACTTAGGCATCCAGTAAAAGGACTCATTTTCTCTCTTTTATATAGGCTTATCATTTCTGCATTTAATTTTTCTGGATTATTCATATATTTGCTTTGTATTTTCTTTAACTCAGCATTCAATTTTGCAGATTTCTTCATTGTTTTCTGCTGTTTTATTGATATTGGTAATAATATTAATTTTATTAAAACAGAAAATAGAATTATTGCAAAACCATAATTATGTACTAATTCATAAAAAAAGTTTAAAATATAGCCTAATATATTGACTAAAAATTCCATATTTCTTCTCCTCTACCCTATTTAAGTGGATCATATCCACCTTTAGAAAAAGGATTACATTTAAAAATTCGCTTTAAACTCAAGACACTTCCTTTTAATACTCCATATTTTTCAATAGCTTGTGCAGAATATTCTGAACATGTCGGATAAAACTTACACTCACTTCCAAAAAAATGAAAAATTGGAGAAAATATTTTTTTATAAATTTTTATTATCCATAAACAAATTCTCTTCACTATTTATAATACCTGCCTTTATAAAAATTTTCTCCATATCATTATTTATATTATTGAAATTTACATTACAAAGGTCTGCCTTCTTTTTCCATAGAAAAACAATATTATTTCCGCAATTTTAATCTATTTTCTTTTAGTCTATAACTTTCCCTTATTAATCTTTTTATCTTATTTCTAATTACTGCATTAGCTATTTTAGTACTAATTGCTATACCAATACAATTCTTTTCAGTAGAATTTTTCATAATAAAAAGCTCAATAAAATTGCCTGAATAATATTTTCCTCTTGTTAAAACTTTTTTAAATTCATAATTTTTTTTTAATGTAACAGTCTTTTTCATTTTTTCACTTCCATTTGTGGAAAAAAGCCACTTTTGTGGGCTTTATTGTTATGCACTTATTTTCTTTCTTCCCTTTGCTCTTCTTGCTTTCAAAATATTTCTTCCAGCTTTAGTTTTCATTCTTTTCATAAAACCATGTTCTTTTTGTTCTTGCCTTTTTTTTGGCTGAAATGTTCTTTTCATTTTGCACCTCCTAATGCTTGTTCTCTTTATTTTTAAAATAAGTAACACTATTATATAGCAAACATAGTGGTTTTGTCAATACGTATATCAATATTATTTCTTGTTTTTTTTCTGCATTTGACTTGACTTATTTACCCATCTTTTGATATTATAATAAAAAATTGAATTTTATATTATACAAAAGAAAACTTTATTACATATGGCTATTGCGTAAGAGTTATCCACATAATTGGGTAACAATGTGGATATGTATGTGGATAAGTTGTCTTTTTTATTTTGGAAATTACTAAAATACAATACTTTAGAAAGGATTGAATAATATGCAAACAGAATTAGATGATCTTTTAAAACAAGCTAAAGAACTATTAAAAGATGAAGTAACAAATATTGCTTACGCAACATGGCTTCAGAACATAGAACTTGTTGGAAAATCTGGAAACACATACATTGTAAAAGCAAATTCCATTTTTCAAAAGGAAAATTTAGAATCAAAATATAAAGATTTACTAATAAATACCTTTAAATTTATTACTAATACCAATTGCGATATAAGTGTTGTATTAGAAAATGAAGTTGATGCCCAAAATTTAAACGAAAAAAATTTAAACTCTATTTCTGGTTATGAAAGTTCAAATTTACTTCCAAAATATAATTTTGAAACTTTTGTAGTTGGTAATAATAATAGATTTGCACATGCAGCTGCACTAGCCGTAGCAGAAGCACCCGCAACTTCTTATAATCCATTATTTATCTATGGTGGTGTTGGTTTAGGAAAAACTCACTTAATGCATGCTATTGGAAATGAAATCATTAGAAATAATCCAGATTCTAGAGTACTTTATGTACCATCTGAAAAATTTACAAATCAATTAATAAACGCTATAAAAGATAACACAAATGAACAATTTAGAAATCTTTATAGAAATGTAGATGTACTTTTAATTGATGATATCCAATTTATAGCAGGAAAAGAAAGAATCCAAGAAGAATTTTTCCACACTTTTAATAGTTTACATGAAAGTGGAAAACAAATTATTCTTTCAAGTGATAGACCACCTAAAGAAATAAAACTATTAGAAGATCGTTTAAAATCTAGATTCGAATGGGGCCTAATTGCAGATATTTCAAATCCAGATTACGAAACGCGTTTAGCCATTTTAAGAAAAAAAGCTCAATTAGATAATATCATAATAGAAGATAGTATACTTTCTAATATAGCAACAAAAATCGATTCTAATATAAGAGAATTAGAAGGCGTTTTAAATAAAATGATAGCAAAATCCTCTTTAACTCATAGTCCTTTATCAATGGAAATGGCAGAAAAAGCTATCAATGATATTGTTTCTCAAAAAGAGAAAGTCATATCAGCCGAATATATCCAAGAAGTTGTTGCAAAATATTTTAATATAGATGCAAGAGATTTAAAAAGTTCAAAAAGATCAAATGATTTAGCTTATCCAAGACAAATTGCAATGTTCCTTTGTAGAGATATCGCACAAATGCAATTAAAAAAGATTGGAGACTGTTTCGGTAAGAGAGACCATACAACAGTTATGCATGCTTGCCGCAAAATAGAAGAAGAAATAAAAGAAAATGGAAACACAAAACTAATTGTGGATAGTGTGAAAAATCTTATACTAAATACAAACTAATTGATACTTTAGCCAAAATATAAATTTCTAAAAATTTATGTTTGTAAAAATTTTCGTTTGCAAAATAAAAAGTTTTTTCTTCCTACGGAAGCGCTACATTAGATATCCACATACCAATGTTAATAAACTGTTTATAACATGTTGAAAACTGCAAAATCCACTTCAATGATTTTTTAATGTGAATATTTTTTACTTTTATACACAATTTTATCCACATTTTTTCGCTTACGGCTGCATGGCTTTCATAATGTTATTATACAAATCCACATTACCTACTACTACTACTACTAAATATATTTATTTAAAAAGGAGAAATGAAAAATGAAAATCGTCTGTGAAAAAGATAAAATTCTTAAAGCACTTAATTCCGTAATAAGAGCAGTTGCATCAAAAACAACAATGCCTATATTAGAAGGAATTTTAATTCAAACAAATGATAATAATGTAAAATTTACATCATATGACTTGGAAATAGGAATTGAATATATTATGGATGCTGAAGTATTTGAACAAGGTAATACTGTAGTAAATGCAATAATGTTTAGTGAAATAATTAGAAAACTACCAGATACACAAATAAACATTACTTTAAATGAACAAAATCTTTTAGTAATAGAATGCGAAGGTTCATTATATAAATTAGCTACTATGAATCCTTTAGAATTTCCAGAATTACCAAAAATAAATATAGAAAATTCTATAAATCTAGAACAAAACATATTAAAAGATATGATAAGAAAAACTATTTTCGCAGTTAGTATAGAAGAAAATAGACCAATCTTTACAGGATGTTTATTCCAAATAATAAACAAACAATTAAATGTTGTAGCAGTAGATGGTTTTAGACTTGCTTGGAACAAAGTAACTTTAAAAGATTCTGCAAATGAATTTAGTGCAGTTATACCAGGAAAAACTTTAAATGAAGTAAATAAGATTTTATTAGATTCTTTTGATAATGTAACAATTGGAATTTCAAAAAATCAAGCACTATTTGAAATGGAAAATTGTAAAATAGTTACTAGATTATTAGATGGAGAATTTTTAAATTATAAAAGTGTTGTTCCATCAAACTGGGAAACAAGAATTAGAATAAATAAAAATAGTTTGCAAAACTGTTTTGAAAGAATTAGTTTAATATCATCTTCAACAATAGAAAAAGAAAAGAAGTATCCTGTAAAAATAGCAATAGATATAGGAAAAATAACAATATCTTGTACAAATCAAACTGGAGATGCAAAAGAAGAACTATATGTATCAACAGAAGGAAAGAACTTAGAAGCAGGATTCAATCCTAAATATTTCTTAGATGCTTTAAAAGTAATAGAAGATGAAGAAGTATTTGTTGATTTTTGCTCAAATATTTCCCCATGCGTAATAAGACCAACAGATAGCGAGGAATATGCATATATGGTTTTACCGATAAGATTAAAGGATTAATTGGAGTAAAAAATGTACATAAAAAAAATAAAATTAAATAACTTTAGAAATTATGTAAGTGAAGAAATAGAATTATCAAAAAATACAAATTTAATATATGGAGACAATGCACAAGGAAAAACAAATATATTAGAAGCTATTTTTATTTGTGCATTAGGAAAATCATTTAGAGCTAAAAAAGAAAAAGAATTAATAAACCTAGGGAAAGAAGACTCTAGCATAGAAATAGAATATTATAAAAAAGATAGAGAAGGAAAAATAAAAATAGAAATTGGTGAAAAAAAATATATTTTTATTAATGGAATAAAAAAAAATAAAATGAGTGAACTCCTAGGGAACATCAATATTGTAATGTTTAATCCAGAGGATATTAATATATTAAAAGGTGGTCCAATAGAAAGAAGAAAATTCTTAAACATCATGATAAGTCAACTAAAACCGCAATATGTACATATTTTAAATTCTTATAATAGAACATTAGAACAAAGAAATAATTATATAAAAAAAATAAAAGTAGAAAAAAGTTATCCACATTTGATAGAAACTTGGGACGAACAACTTGCGGAATTCTCAAAAAATGTGAATAACTATAGAAACGAATTTATAGAAAAAATAAAAACTAAAATTGTAGACATACATAAAAAAATAACTGATGGCAATGAAGAAATAAAATTAAAATATATAAGTGACTGTTTTAATAAAGAAGAATTCCTAAAAGAATTAAAAAGAAATTTTGATTTAGATATTCAACGAGGATATACAACAAAAGGAATACATAGAGATGACTTTTTTGTATATATTAATGGTAAACCAGTGAATATATATGGTTCACAAGGACAAAATAGAACAGCAATATTATCGCTGAAACTGGCAGAATTAGAAGTAATATATGAAGAGATTGGAGAATATCCAATATTATTATTAGACGATTTTATGTCTGAACTTGATAAAAAAAGAAGAAATAATTTATTAGAAAATATGAAACAAATTCAAACAATAATTACTTGCACAGATAAATTTGATATAGGAAACATAGGAGAAAACAAAAAATTTCTTGTAAAAAATGGCATTGTTGAGAAAGGGTAGTTTTATGAATTTATATTTACATGTTGGAAAAAATATAATAATAAAAAAAGATACAATTATAGGTATATTTGATTATCAAGAAATGAAAGAAAATGAAATTTCATCAAAAATATTAAGAAACATGAAAATTACTAATATTGGCGAAGGAATAGAAAAATCAATAATTATAACTAAAGAAAGAAATGAATTAAAAGCATATACATCTAATATATCGTCTATAACATTATTAAAAAGAAATAATATTTAAGACTTGAAAAAAATAAAAGATTAATATATGATATAAAAGTAAGGATATACATGAGAAAGGAATGAAAAGCAAATGGAAAAGTTCGAACATGAGTATAAAGCAGAACAAATACAAGTACTAGAAGGATTAGAAGCTGTAAGGAAAAGGCCAGGAATGTATATTGGAAGTACATCAGTTAGAGGATTGCATCATATGGTGTATGAAATTGTTGATAACTCAGTAGACGAAGCATTAGCTGGATATTGTAATGAAATAAAAATTGTAATAGAACCAGGAAATATAGTAACTGTAGAGGATAATGGTAGAGGAATACCAGTAGATATTCATCCAAAAACAAAAATTTCAGCTGCAGAAACAGTATATACAGTATTACATGCAGGAGGAAAATTTGGAGGAGATAGCGGATACAAGGTTTCAGGAGGTCTTCATGGAGTTGGTTCCTCAGTTGTAAACGCATTATCTCAATGGACAGAAGTAACCATCCAAAGAGATGGCGGAATTTTCGAAATGAAATTTGAAAAAGGAAAAACAAAACAAAGTCTAACAAGAATAGGAGATTCTGATAAAACAGGAACAAAAGTAAGATTTTTAGCGGATAATACAATATTCGAAACTCTAGAATATGATTATGAAACATTAGAAAATAGATTTAGAGAAATGGCATTTTTAACAAAAGGACTAAAAATAAGTATAGAAGATAAAAGAGAAGAAAACATCAAAAAAGCAGAATTTTGCTACGAAGGAGGATTAATTTCATTTGTAGAATTTCTAAATAAAAATAAAGAAAAATTACATCCATCACCAATCTATATAGAAAAAGGTGGAGAAGTACCAGTAGAAATAGCAATACAATATACTAGTGCATATACTGAAAACATATATACTTTCGTAAATAATATTAATACAATAGAAGGAGGAACACATCTAGAAGGATTTAAAAGAGCCTTAACAAAAGTATTCAATGATTATGCAAGAAATCATAATATAATAAAAGAAAAAGATCCTAATTTGCAAGGTGAAGATATTAGAGAAGGAATAACAGCAGTAGTTTCCGTAAAAGTAAAAGAACCACAATTTGAAGGACAAACAAAAACAAAGCTAGGAAATAGCGAAGTAACAGGAATTGTACAAGCAATGGTAAATGAATCATTAACCAACTTTTTAGAAGAAAATCCAAATGTAGCAAAAGCAATATTAGAAAAATGCATTAGTGCATCAAGAGCAAGAGAAGCTGCAAGAAAAGCAAGAGAATTAGTAAGAAGAAAGAGTGCTCTAGAAAGTTCAACACTGCCAGGAAAACTAGCAGACTGTAGTAGTAAAGTACCTGAAGAATGCGAAGTTTATATAGTAGAGGGAGATTCAGCTGGAGGAAGTGCAAAACAAGGTAGAGATAGAAGATTTCAAGCAATACTTCCTTTATGGGGAAAAATGTTAAATGTAGAAAAATCACGAGCAGATAAAATATATAATAATGATAAACTAAATCCTGTAATTATAGCAGTTGGTGCTGGAATTGGTTCCGAATTTGATATTACCAAAATAAGATATGGAAAAGTTATAATTATGGCAGATGCGGATGTAGATGGAGCACACATTAGAACTTTATTATTAACATTTTTCTTTAGATACATGAGACCGTTAATAGAAAATGGAAATGTATATTTAGCACAACCACCTTTATACAAAATATCAAAAAGAGGTATAGAAGATGTATATTGTTATACAGATGAAGAAATGGAAGAAAAATTAAAAGAAATAGGAAGAGAAGGAATAACAATACAAAGATATAAAGGTTTGGGAGAAATGAATCCAGAGCAATTATGGGAAACAACAATGGATCCAGAAAGAAGAATATTAATAAAAGTTAAACTAGAAGATGCAATAAAAGCAGATCAAATATTTACTATATTAATGGGAGATGAAATAGGACCAAGAAGACAGTTCATCGAAGAAAATGCTAAATATGTTAAAAATCTTGATATATAAAAATTTAATAGAGCAATGCAAAAATCGCATTGCTCTATTAACGTATAAAGATAATATATTAACTTTATAATATTAATATAACCAAATCAAAAAAATATATACAAAAAATTAAAAAAAATTAAATGTAGAAATATGTAAAAAAATGTCGAAATCTTTTTGTTGACACATTATGGAAAGTATAGTATAATAACAAATATTAAAAAAATTTTTTTACTTTAATCTTTTTAATCGATTAAAATCAAATATTTTTTATCAGCATAAAAAATCAAATTATTATTAATATGCAAAAAAAGTTGAGTTACTTTTATTCAGAGTGAGGTGGCATGCAAACCTCACGCGTAACTAAACTTTTATGATATAAGAGGAGGTGAAAATTGAAAAAAATAAAAAATAAAACAGTACAAGAATGGCTACCATATGAAAAAATATTAGAAAAAGGAATTATAAAATTAAAAAATAGTCAGTATATAAAAATATTAAAAATAACACCAATTAATTATAATTTAAAATCAGAGTTAGAAAAGCAATCTATTTTAAATTCATATAAAACTTTTTTAAGAACATGCAATTTTGATATTCAAATAATAATTCAAAGTAATAAAGAAGACTTAAGCAAAAATATTCAGAAAATAAATCAACAGAAAAAATTTGAAAAAGAAAATATAAAACAAATATCTGAAAAATATATAAATTATATTCAAAAAATAAATCAAGAAAAAAAATCATCTTCAAAAAATTTTTTTATTCTTATAAAAAATTCCATAGAAAAAAATAATAATTATGAAGAAAATATAATACAAGATTTAAATGAAAAATATTTTAAAATAAAAGATTCATTATCTCGTTGTGGAAATATTATAATAGAATTTGAAAATAAAGAAGAAATAAAAAAAATATTATATTCATTTTTTTATCCAAAAAATTAAAGGAGAAAATATGCGAAAAAATAATAAAGAAAATAATAAAAATAATTTAGAAATATATGAAGGAATATTTGGAATAAAAGATTATTTATCTCCATCATATATAAATTTAAATAATCCTAAATACATAGAAATAGATGATATATATTATTCTTCAATAATAGTTGTAAATTATTATAGAGAATATACAGATTTAATATTAAAAAATTTAATCGACTCAAATATTAATATGAATATATCTATATTTTATGAAAAAAAAGATACATATAAAATAATTCGAGAATTAACATATCATATTGGAAATGTTGGAGTAGATTTAAATACAAATAATAAAAATAGACAAGATATAGAAATTGCTGCATTTACTTATAATGATGCAAAATATATTAGAAAAGAAATGCAACTAAATAATGAAGAATTATATTTTTTATATATTTATATAACAATATATAGTAAAGATAAAAAAGAATTAGAATATTTAATAAATAAAACTCAAGGAATAATGCAAAGCAAAGGGTTAATGTGCAAAAAAGCATATTTTAGACAAGAGCAAACTTTTTTATCATGTTTACCAATAATGGAAAATAATGAAGATATAAAAAAAATATCAAAAAGAAATATATTAACAAGTAGTTTAGTATCAACATATCCATTTATATCATCAAATATATTTGATGAAGAAGGAATTTTTATAGGTACAAATGTTGAAAACAATTCTATGGTTTTAATAGATAGATATAATACAATAAAATATAAAAATGCAAATATGTGTATCTTTGGAACAAGCGGTGCTGGAAAATCTTTTTATACAAAATTATTAATTTTAAGAAATAGATTATTAGGAATAGAACAATATATTATAGATCCAGACAGAGAGTATACAAAATTATGTGAAAATTTAAATGGAACTTTATTAAAAATAGGACCAAGTTCAAAAACATTTATTAATATATTTGATATAAGAGAAGAAACAATAGAAGAAAATGAAAGAGGATATTTGGCAACAAAAATAAATAAATTAATGGGATTTTTTAATTTAATATTTGGAGAAATGAATGAAGAAGAAAAAGCAATAATTGAAGAAAAAATAATTCAATGTTATGAAGAAAAAGGAATAACTTTTGAAGACAATAGTTTATATAAAGAAGAAACAAATAAAATAACAATAAAAAAAGTTTTTAAAGAAAGTACAGATATGCCACGATTAGAAGATTTATATAAAATATTAGAAAAAGATGAAAAAACACAAATATTTAAAATAAAATTAATTCCATTTATAAAAGGTTCATTAAAATTTTTTAATAATTATACAAATATACAAATAAATAATCAAATAATTGTTGCAGATGTATATGAACTAGGAGAGGAAAATTTAAAATATGGTATGTATATTTTCACTGAATTATTTTGGGACAAAATAAAAACAAAAAGAAATATAAAAAAAGCAATTTATTTAGATGAAATATGGAGACTAATAGGAGTAACATCAAATAAAAATGTAGCAAGTTTTATTTATAAAATATTTAAAACAATAAGAAAATATGGAGGAAGTGCAGTAGCAATAACACAAGATGTTTCAGATCTATTTAGTTTAGAAAATGGAATTTATGGAAAAAGCATATTAAATAATTCTAGTATAAAAAACTTTTTTTTATTAGAAGAAGAAAATATAAAAATATTAAGTGAAAATACAAATTTATCTGAAAAAGAAAAACTAGAAATAAGATCATTGAAAAGAGGAGAATGTTTAATATTTGTAGAAAACAATCATATATTAACAAAAATAGAAGCAGCAGATTTTGAAAAAGAAATAATAGAATAAAGGAGAAAATATGAAAAAAATAATAACAGCATTAGGAAATCAATATGTAAATAATAAATTAAAAGAATATGAAGAAATAAATGTTATAGTAAAAGATATACAATACAAAGAAGGAATAATAGAAATATTAGAACAAGAAAATAATATAGATTATATAATAATAAGTGAATTATTACCAGGAGAAATAAAAATAGAAGATTTAATAAATTTAATAAAAGAAAAAAATAATAAAATTAATATTATAACTATATTAGATAAAGAAAATAAATATTTAGAAAATAAAATAAAACAACAAACAAAAATATTTTTTAACAATCAAATAAAAATAAATGAACTAGCAGAATTAATTATTAATAAAAATAATAAAGAAGAATTAAAAGAAGAAATAAGAAAATTAAATAAAATAATAGAAGAAAAAAATATTGAACTAAAAAATAAACAAAATGAAAAACAAATACAAGAAGAAATTGAAAATAAATATATAGAAAAAAATAAAATTATAAAATTTATAAATAATAAAAAAATAGAAAAAAATAAAGAAGGAAAAATAATAGTAATAAGTGGATTATGTGGAATAGGAAAAAGTATATTTACAGTAAATTTAGCAAAAAATCTACAAAAAAATAAAAAGAAAATATTAATAATAGATTTAGATATATTTAATAACAGTATATATACATTATTCGGAATAGAAAAATATAGAAATAAAATAGAAGAATATGAAAAAAATAAATTAAATATAAATGAAAAAATTATTAATATAAATAAATACATAAAAATTCTATCTGGAAATGATATTATATTTAGCGAAATAAATATAAATGAAAAAGAATTTGCAAATATTATAGAAAAAGAAAAAAAGAATTATGATGCAATAATTATAGATACAACAACAGAATTAAAAATGAATTATATAAAAGAAATAATGAAAAAAAGCGATAAAATAATATTTTTATCAGAAGCAAATATCCTACAAATAAAAAAAACTAATAATTATTTAAATATATATCAAAATAATTGGAAAATAAATAAAGAAAAAATAAATATAATATTTAATAAAACATCTACAGATAGTATAGATGAGGAGATATTAAAAGAAATATTCAAGGATTATAAAATAATAGGAATAATTAATCAAATAAAATATTGCAACACATTAATTAATAATAATATGAAAAATATTTTTATAAATAATAAGGTAAAAAAGCAATATGAAAGCATAAAAAAGAAAATATTCTTAGATGAAAGACTAAAAATATACTATTTTAATAAAATAAATCAAAAAAAAGAAGCAAATTAGTAAAGAAGAAGAAAAACGGAAAAAGCGGCGAACAAAAAGACAAAACAACAAAAAAGAGACAGGAGTATACATAAAACCAAGCAAAAACAACACACAAACAAGAGTTTGCAAGAAAGAAAGTAAAAATACAAAAATTGGAAAAACAAGAAAAAGCAAAAAACAAAGAAAAAGCTAAGGAATTAAGCAGAAAAAAGTGAGGACAATGTAGAGAAAAAACGAAAATGTAACAGTAGTAAAAAAGCAAAAAAAGCACACCAAACATTATGTAAATAAAATGACGAAAAAAAGCGATTAAATACAGCGAATCAATAAGGAACATATATATAATATAAGAAAAAATAGTCAATAAAACGGACAAAAAGCCTAAGGATAAAAGAAAACATCCAAAATGCGAAAAACGACAAAAGCGGTATACATAATAATAAAAATACTAAAAACGAGTCACAAAGATTACATAAAATACAGCAACCAAAAGACAAAAAACAGCCTTGAAAAACACTTCGATTAGATATAAAAAATCAAAAAAATTCAAAAAAATAGAAAATAAAATTAAAAAATATAAAAAAATACTAAAAATACACAAAAAAAGGAGATAAAATGGAAATATTAAACAATGGTATAGGAGAAAATATACAAAATAATTTACCAATTCAAGAAGAGCAAAAAAAATTCCTTGATACAACAATAGGAAAAATTATTAATAATACATTAAATGTAGGATTAAAAGCTTTTTTACCGAATTTAATTGAGGACAAAATAATTCAAATAAAAGATATAATAATAGAAGAAGGATTTAAAGAAGGATTAAATAAAACTATTGAATCTGCAATAGATTTAGGAAAAAGCATTATAGGTGTTGCAACTGGAAAATTTGACAATATAAATCAAGTAGAAAATGCTGTACAAAAAGGAGGAATAATTGATTTAACTTCAAGTGCAATAGACAAAGCATTAAAATATGCAAATAAAAAAGGTTTAATTTCTACAGAAATATCAAAAGTAATAAAAAATAGTAAAAATGTAATATTAGATAATTTATCTACTAATTTAGAAAGTGCTTTAACAGAACAAATAAAAAATATAGAAAATATAAATAAATATTCTAATAATTGGGATAAATATTTTAAAGAACATAATTTTAACAAAATGGAAAAAGAATATAATAAAATAAAAAAAGAATTAACAGAAATAATGCCATTAGAAAATATAATAACTAGAGCAAGACAAATAGAAAATATACATCAATTAATAAAAAATAATGGACAAAATTTTAATATTTCACAAGAAGAAATAGAACTAGCAAAAACATTAATATAGAGCCAAATAAAATAAAGAAAATAATTATTTTACCTTGCAAAATTTGCATTATTAAAGTATAATTACAAAAGAAAATATAACAGAAAGAGGGTAAAAAATGGACAAGCCAGGAGAAAAAATTATAGTAAGAGATATTGAGAAGGAAATGAAAACTTCTTATATTGATTACGCAATGAGTGTTATTGTATCAAGAGCTTTACCGGATGTAAGAGATGGATTAAAACCAGTACATAGAAGAATACTATACGCAATGCACGAAGATGGAATAACATCAGATAAACCTTATAGAAAATGTGCAAATACAGTTGGATCTGTATTAGGAAGATATCATCCACACGGAGATGCATCTGTATATGATGCAATGGTTAGATTAGCTCAAGATTTTTCATTAAGATATCCACTAATAGATGGTCATGGTAATTTTGGTTCAATAGACGGAGATGG
This sequence comes from uncultured Clostridia bacterium, assembly GCA_947632535.1. Lineage (GTDB taxonomy): Bacteria > Bacillota > Clostridia > TANB77 > CAG-508 > CANRPR01. The sequence continues at coordinate 22,110 of CANRPR010000008.1, forward strand.
AGCTGCAGCAATGAGGTATACAGAAGCAAGAATGGCAAAAATCTCAAATTATATGTTATCAGACATAGAAAAAAATACAGTAGATTTTATGCCGAATTATGATGATAGACTACAAGAACCAGTTGTACTACCAGCAAAAATTCCAAATTTATTAATAAATGGTTCATCTGGAATTGCTGTTGGAATGGCAACCAATATACCACCACATAATCTAACAGAAGTCATAAATGGAATTATAAAAATAATAGAAGAAGATAATGTTACAGATGAAGATTTAATGAAAATAATAAAAGGCCCAGATTTCCCTACAGAAGGTGTGATTTTGGGAACAGCAGGAATAAGAGAAGCCTATACAACTGGCAAGGGAAAAATAATAGTAAGAGCTGAAGCAGAAATAGAAGAAATGAGCAATGGAAAACAAAGAATAATAGTTTCATCTTTACCATATCAAGTCAACAAAGCAAGATTAATAGAAAACATATCACAATTAGTTAGAGATAAAAGAATAGATGGTATATCTGACTTAAGAGATGAATCAGATAGAAATGATAGAGTGAGAATTGTAATTGAATTAAAAAGAGATGCCAATGCACAAGTAGTTTTAAACCAATTATATAAAAATACACAAATGCAAGATACTTTTGGAGTAATAATGTTAGCCCTAGTAAATGGTGAACCTAAAATCCTAACATTAAGACAATGCATTACACATTACTTAGAACATAGAAAAAATGTAATAATACGCAGAACACAATTCGAACTAGACAAAGCATTAGCTAGAGCACATATATTAGAAGGATTAAAAATAGCGCTAGACAACATAGACGAAGTAATAAATATTATTCGTTCTTCTTATGACGATCCAAAAGAAAAATTAATGGAACGCTTTGGATTAACAGATATTCAAGCACAAGCAATACTAGATATGAGATTAAAAACATTATCAGGTTTGCAAAGAGAGAAAATAGAAGAAGAATATGAAGAATTAATGAAATTAATTGAACACTTAAGAGCTATTCTAGGAAGTGAAAAATTAGTATTTGATATAATAAAAGAAGAATTATTAGAAATAAAAGAAAAATTTGGAGACGAAAGAAAAACAAAAATAGTAGCAGCCGAAGGAGAATTCGAAGTAGAAGACCTAATAAAAGAAGAACAAACAGTTATAGCCTTAACACATTTTGGTTATATAAAAAGAATGCCAATAGACACATACAAAAGCCAAAAAAGAGGCGGAAAAGGAATTACAGGAATATCTACAAGAGCAGAAGATTTTGTTAAACAAATATTCACAGCTTCTACACATGATACAATATTATTCTTTAGTAATAAAGGAAAAGTATACAAATTAAGAGGATATGAAGTTCCAGAGGCAGGAAGAACAGCAAAAGGAACTGCAATTGTTAATTTACTAAGCTTAGATAATGGAGAAAAAATATCAGCAGTAATACCAATTCAAAATTTCGCAGAAGGAAAATATTTATTAATGGCAACAAAAAATGGTTTAATAAAAAAGACACCATTAAACGAATACAATTCTTCAAGAAAAACAGGTTTACAAGGAATTACATTAAAAGAAGATGATGAATTAATTGGAGTAAGGCTAACAGATGGAGAAGATAATGTAGTATTAGTAACAAGAGAAGGAATGTGTATTACTTTTGACGAAAAAGATGTAAGACCTGTAGGAAGAACATCACAAGGAGTAATTGGTATAAGATTAGACAAAGAAGATAAAGTAATAGGAATGGAATCAATTGTACAAGGAAGCAAAGCAACATTATTAGCTATTACAGAAAACGGATTTGGAAAAAGAACGGAACTAGATGAATACAGAGTACAAACAAGAGGAGGAAAAGGAGTAATCACATATAAAATAACTCCAAAAACAGGCAGCATAGTTGGTATAAAAATTACAACTGAAGAAGAAGATGTAATGCTAATAACAGACACAGGAACAATTATTAGATTATCAGTAAAAGAAATTAGCGTATTAGGAAGATCAACACAAGGAGTAACATTAATGAGAACCAATGATGGAGTAAAAGTAGTAAGTATAGAAACAATAAGCCCAGAAGAAATAGAAGAACAAAAAGAAGAAAAATAATAAAAAATAAAAAGCTATCCACAAAATAAAACAAAAAGTGGATAGCTTTTTATAAAAAAACAAAAAAATGTGAAAACTAGCTATTAAAATTTTTTTTAAACCTTATATCCTCTCCAAAAAAAGGAAGAATTGTATAATAACCGATTAATCTTGAAACAATCCTTTCATCATAAGCCGCAAACAAATCATTCATAGTTAAATTAGTTGATATAATAGTTTTAGTAACCTTATTATTTGAATGTAAAAGTCTAGAATTAATAATATTAAATAATTCTGCAAATTTCGAACTATTCATATTCTCAGTACCTAAATCGTCTATAATTAGCAAATCAGCATCTAACAAATTTTCACAAATATCCTTATTACTAACATCCTTACCAAATCTATAATCTAAAATCATATCAAACATTACAGGAGCAGTTTGATACAACACTACCTTCCCCATTTTTAAAACTTCATTCGCAATACAATTCGACAAAAAGGTTTTTCCCAATCCAGTATTTCCTCTAAATAAAAGATTTTTCTCATTAGGATTATCAAAATTCTTTACAAAATTCAAAGCAATATTAAGAATTGTTTCCATATTTTTTTTAGGAGAAATATTTGTCTTATACAATTTTTCATTTATCTCATCAGAATAAAAATTAATATTAAAATTCTGAAAATTATCATTTTTAATATTTCCAACATTAGATTTATTATAAGAAATATCGAGTAATTTTTGTTTCAAACAATTACACATCACACTTGCACCAGATTCAGAAACAATAAAACCAGTATCCTCACAAATAGGACAATCAAACTTTGGAAGTAAATAATTTTCATCAATTTTTAAAGAATTAAATAAATCATTTTTTTTCTTTTTTAAAATATTAATTTTATTTTTTAAATCATCAATTAAAGAAGAATCATTTTCTTTTAAAATAGACTTTGCAATATTAATAGAATATTTAGACAATTCATCATCAATATTTTGAAAATCAGGATATTTCTTATACAAATCCTGTTTTTTAATATTTGCAGTATTAATAGCCTGTATGCGTTTAGCATCATAATCATTTAACAATTCCTTTAAAGAAGAATTATTCATAAATTGAACTCTCCCTTCAAACTAATTTTGAGTTGACTGTATTGCATTAGAATACAATGCATCCAAATTTTCATACTTTCGTTGTTCATAATTATTATAACTTTTCTTTTCAAGACTCTTAATATTTTTATTTTTATTTTTCAACTCAATTAAAAACTGTTTTACATCATCAGCAGACCTTAAATTTCTATCATTCCAATCACAAATAATTTTATCAATATAATCAAAGCTAAAATTAGCCTTAGAAGTAGTCTTCTTTAAAGCTATTTCAATAACATCCAAAGAATATCCAAAATCAACAGACCACTTCTCAATATAAGCCTCCTCATATTGAGTAAAAGGTCTATTAAACCCTAACTTTTTAGAAATATCCTTCTTCAACTTATTCAAACATTCCTGTTTTTGAAAATACAAATCCAAATCCGAAAAAGTACGAATATTATTATTAAACCAAGCCTCAGCAACAGTCTGAATATAATTCCTATGTAAAGCAGAACGCTCAAAACAATATCTAAACAAAGCAATCATAACCTGCTCATCAAATTGATATTTTTTAAACCACATATCAATATCATTATACCAAGAAGGCGACATAATACCTTGAAAAAAAGAATTATTAATTGTCTCAATAGCAGAAGCACGATACTTATTCTTAGCAGTTTGTTCCAAATCAATATTAGCAGAAAGCTTTGGCTTATATAATTTATGAAGTTCTATCTCCTGAACATTATTAACAATATAACCAGTATTTTTCTTAATAATAAGTTCCAAATCCTCCCAATATTTCAAAGCATCTTGAATAACCTTAAAAGGCAAAGCAAGATGCTTTGACAAATCATTCAACTTCACATCTTTATTATGCTTAGACAAAAAAACTATATACAAATAAACCTTAATAAAATCCCCATTAGATTGAGTCAAATACTCTGTAAAAAACAAATCTGGAATTTGTGTTACAGAAAAAAGCATTGAAATATCATTTTGTTCTAACTTCATAATAAACTTCCCCTTACAGCCATTAAAAAATTTTAATCTTTAGTATAATAATGTCAAATTATATCATTTTTCGAAAATTATTACAATACAAAAATTCTAAGTTTCACGAAAAATAAAAACTTCCAAATCATTAATACTAGGAGAATAAAAAGAAGAGCCATTAAAAGAAAATCGAGAGCCATGGCAAGGGCAATCCCAAGTCTTTGCCAAATCATTCCACACAAGCTGACATCCCAAATGAGAACAATAAGGCTTTATAGCATGAAAAACGCCATCCATATCCTTATAAATTCCAAACTTACCATTAGAATAATCCACAATTTTTGCAGAATTACAAGGAATACTATCCAAAACCTCCTTAGGAAACCTCATTCTATCCAAAACTAGAGAACTAGCAGACTGCTTAAGCATATTAGCAAATTCAGTAGAATTTTTCATAGGATTAAACCTAGTAGACTTAAAAACAAAAGAATATTTATTTACTCTTCCCAAAATAGAATCACATATAATATTAGCCGCAACATTAGAACTAGTCATCCCCCACTTCTTAAAACCAGTAGCAATGTAAACATTGTCCCAAACCGAAGAAAATGGACCAATATAAGGTATCTTATCCAACGAAATACAATCCTGAGTTTGCCACCTATACAAAATCTCACAATCAGGGTACATACTCCTTGCCAGATTCTCCAAATTAGAGTAACATTTAGAAACATCATCATCAGTACCAACCTTGTGATTCGAGCCACCAAGCAACACAATTCGTTCATTATTCTTATCAAGAGCAGTACGCAAAGAAATAATAGGAGCCTTAGAATTAATATACATACCATCAAACAACTTTGCAGAAGTCCTAAATCCAATAATATAAGAAGCCTCTTGATACATTTTCAAAAAATAAAAACCAGGAACATTTACAAAAGGATAAGCACAAGCAAAAACAACATACTTAGAAGTTACAATATGATCATTTGCAAAACACAAATAAAAATTACCCTCAGGCTTAACATCACAAACCTTAGAATGCTCAAAAATCATACCACCCAAAGAAATAAATTTATCTAACAAAGCATTAACATATTTCAAAGGATTAAACTGCGCCTGATTAGGAAACTTTATAGCAGCCAAACAATCAACAGGAGCACTTACGGAATTAACCAACTCAGCGTTAAAGCCTAGAGACTGTACAGTTAAAACTTCTTGTTTAATTTTAGCGACCTCACTATCTAAATTAGTAAAAACAAAATTATCACAAAATTCAAAATCACATTCAATATTTTCCTCATCAATAATATTCTTAATATTAGAAATAGCAGACAAATTTGCATCTAAATAGCCCTTAGCAAGTTCAGGAGAAAATGTATTAAGCAAATAATCATAAAAAAGACCATGACTAGCAGTTATCTTCGCAGTAGTATTACCAGTAGAATGACAATTAGCAACATCCCTTTCCAAAATACAGACCCTTTTTCCAGCCTTAGCTAACAAATAAGCAGTAGTAATTCCAGTAATACCAGCTCCAACCACGCAAACATCCACGTCAAAATCAGCAGACAAAGGTAAAAAACGGCTTTCAGAGCCATCAACAGAATCTATCCATAAACTCATAAAATAAAACCTCCAAACACAAACTATCATAAATAGTTTGATACAAAAGAGGAAAAATATACACAATTACCAATGATAAACCTCATGATTAGAAATTTTAAAAGCCCTAAAAATTTGTTCTAACAAAAAAACACGAATTAATTGATGAGGAAAAGTCATTTTAGAAAAACAAATCTTCTCATTTGCTAAAGACAAAACATCTGAAGTCAGACCAAGAGTACCTCCAATTACAAAAGTAATACTACTATTACAATTAAGAGCAATATCCTCCAACTTCTTCGAAAAATCTTCAGAAGAATACTCCCTGCCAGACAAATCCAAACAAAAAACATAAGAATCCTTCTTCAAACATTCCAAAATCCTAGAACACTCCTTCCCCTTTACCAAAGAAATAACAGAAGAATTTAACTTATTAGGCAACTTTTCATCAGGCAGTTCAAGCAACTCTAAATGACAATACTTTGACAACCTTTTACAATACTCAGAAACAGCAGTCTTCAAATAATCCTCCTTAAGTTTACCGACACAAATTACTCTAATAGAAAGCATAAACACCACCCTATCCAACACAATCCAAATTATTAGAACCTTGATCACCTATAGAAAACAAAGCACTTGGAACACTCCTACTAGCAACATTAATATTAATATCACTAGCAGAATAATTATTAGCATTAAGCTCCTCAACAACAGTACTATAAGCAAGTTCTGGAAAATTATTATCCTTAGACAAATGCCCAATAATAACATCAGACAAACCAGAAGAAACTAAATGAGCAATAGTCTTACCCGCCAAATTATTAGAAAGATGACCGATTAGGACCAGCAATCCTAGACTTTAACAAAAATGGATATGGTCCACACTTTAAAACTTCAGGATCATAATTAGCTTCCAACATTAAAAAATTACTTCCATCCAAATGATTCAAAATATCAGTAGTAACATGTCCCAAATCAGTAGCAACACTTAATTTCTTATTACCATAGAAAAAATTAAAGCCACAGGGATTAGCAGCATCATGAGGAATAGAAAAAGGAAGTACCTTTAAATCGCCAATCTCAAAGCTTTCATTAACCAAAAAATGTTTAACATTATAATCAGCAATCTTATCCTTCTGCTTTGGCATAGCATCCCAAGTATCAGCATTAGCAAAAACAGGAATATCAAACTTCTTAGAAATAGTTCCCAAACTTTGAACATGATCAACATGCTCATGCGTAACCAAAACAGCATCAATATCAGAAAAATCAACATGGATGGAAGACAATCCATCCATAATTTTCTTTGCACTCACGCCAGCATCAACTAACAACTTCGTATGTTCAGTTTCCACAAACAAACAATTCCCAGTACTTCCACTATACAAACTACAAAAATTAAACATAAAAATCCCTTTCCTAATCTTCAGTTACTCTCACAATATTAGCACCCAAACGCCTAAACTTTTCCTCAATATGTTCATAACCCCTATCAATATGCTCTAAATTGTAAATCTCTGTAACACCATCCGCGCAAATACCAGCAATAATCAAAGCAGCACCCGCACGCAAATCAGAAGAATACACTGGAGCACCAGACAAATGATCAACACCTTCAAAAAAAGCAGTCTTACCCTGAGCTGTAATCTTTGCCCCCATCTTATTCAACTCATCAGTATATTGAAATCTAGATTCCCAAATACTCTCATTAATAATACTAGTACCATCAGCCATAGAAAGAACAACACCCATTTGAGGTTGCAAATCAGTAGGAAATCCAGGATATGGCAAAGTTTTTATATTAGCCTTAGAAGGACGCTTATCACACCACACATGAATCCTATCTCCCCCTAAATCTTCTGCATTAGCACCAATCTCCAATACCTTAGCAGTAATACATTCCAAATGCTTAGTAATACAATTCTTAATAATAATATCACCTTTAGAAGCTACAGCAGCAAGCATAAAAGTACCAGCCTCAATCTGATCAGGCACAACACAATATGTAGCATTTCCAACAAGCCTCTCTACACCATTAACCTTAATAACATCAGTACCAGCACCACGAATATCTGCTCCCATAGTATTCAAAAAATTAGCAACATCAACAACATGAGGTTCCTTCGCAGCATTATCTATAATAGTAGTTCCATTAGCCAAAACAGCAGCCAACATAACATTAATAGTAGCACCAACAGAAACCACATCCATATATATAGAAGTAGCATTCAAACACTCTGCCTTAGCAGTAATATTACCTTGCCCTACAGTAACAGTAGCACCAAGAGCTTCAAAGCCCTTGATATGTTGGTCAATAGGTCTAGCACCTAATTTACATCCACCAGGCATACCAACCGTAACACTCCTACACCTTCCTAACAAAGCTCCAATCAAATAATAAGAGGCCCTAAACTTCCTAGTCAAATCTAAAGGTGCTTCAGTACAACAAACATTACGAGTATCAATAGTAATACAATTCTCCGAATTCCAAGTAATCTTAGCACCAATTGCCTCTAAAATTTTACACGAAACCTTTACATCACTAATATTAGGTAAATTTTCAATAGTACAAACACCATCAATTAAAAGCGTAGCAGGTAAAATTGCAACAGCAGCATTCTTTGCACCACTTATAACAACTTCACCATTTAAAGGTGTTCCACCAGTAACAACTAATTTATCCAAAATAATTCCCCCAAATTATAATTTTATACAAAAATTGAGTGTATATAAATACACCCAATTATATATCACAAAAAAAATACATTTACAACATATTTTACAAAATTACTTTTCAGCAGTCAAAATCTTAATATTTTGAAAAAACTCTATAAGCTTAAACTTAAAATCCATCTTAGACGAAATTAAAGCATATTCCTCCCCAGACAAATTATCCTGCATATCAGCCTTAGAAGAATCAGGAACAATACCAGAAGAAACATCCACAAAACAAAGAGGAGGAAACATCACACACCACCAATTCTTCCCTGCAGCATCGCCAATTTTAATACGCAAAGCATCATAAAAACCACAAGGAAAAGAAATATCACCATAAGACTTTGTAGGAAAATCAAAATTACCAATTTCAACATTTACATCATAAGAATAGCCATGAGAACTCACAGTATTAGAAGCAACTCTCCTAAAATCTTCTAAATGAGAACTAACAATCTCCATAGCCTCTTCCTTTGAAGAAACATTACCACAAATTTCATTCATATATTCTAAAACATCATCACGAACAATATACTTCAAATTTTGATCTTCAACAGAATCACTATTAGCAATTACATGAAGTCTAAAAACACTATCAGAAATATCACTACTAACAGCATCTACATAATTAATAGCACAAAACAAAGTATAAACAAAAAACAAAAAAATAATAAAAATGGAATATTTTACTTTACTACTACATATAATATTAAAAAGAGTTCTCATAAACATACCTCCTAAAATAATGTAAAAAATTTTCTCTAAAAAAATTATTAACCAAAAATAAAAAAATATACATCAAAATGAAAAAAATAATCAAATGTCGAAAATAAGGGAACGATTTATTGTATTTATTTTGAAATAATATTGACACAATTTTGTAATAATGGTAAAATTTACCATATAATAAAGAAAAGGAAAGTGAGAAAACATATGAAAAAACAAGAAACAAACATAAAGAAAATTTGTAGCTTCTATGTAAATCAATGGCATTTAGCAACAATGACCCTACCACATATAAACGAAACAATAAATAAAGGAACCCAAATAATTACCCTATTACAAAAAGGAATAGAAAATAATATATACGAATTAATATCAAAAATGAACTTAAAAACAGAAACAAAAGACAAAATACTATCAATAAACTGGACAAGCAACACAATAATAAAATATCCTACCATAGAAAAAAACATAATAAAACAATTAAAAACAGACAACGATGTTGAAATAATAATAAACGGAAACAACGAATACATAGAAATCATGAACAAAAACATAGACAAAACACTAAACAAAAATCAAAAAAGGATAAAAAACAAAAAAATCAACATAATAAATTGCTATGAAATCACACAATTTGACGACATAACAGATATTCTAAACAAACATAACCTATTACTAAACACATCAGGAATAAATGAAATAAATAATGTATTTAACCAATATAATCAAGAAGCAGTAAACAAATAAAAGAAAATCGCCTATAAAAGACGATTTTTCTTATTTTATCCCCTAATAAATTTAATAATATCTATTGACGAAAAGCATAAAAATGGTATATAAATATATAAATAATACTAAACAAAAATACAATAAAAAGGAAGTATGAATACATGGAAAATAAATTAATGGAAGTAAAAGAACTATTAAAAAAATATAAACAAGAACAACTACTAGTATGCTACGACAAAATGAACAAAGAAGAACAAGAACAACTATTAAACCAAATACTACATATAGACTTTGAACAAATAATGCAACTATACGAAAAAACAAAACAGCCAATAAACATAGAAAAAAGTACAGTAGAGCCAATATCATATGTAGACAAATCAAAACTAACAAAAGAAGAAGTAGAAAAATATGAAAAAATAGGAATAGATATATTAAAAAAAGGTGCATATGCAGTTGTAACAATGGCAGGAGGACAAGGAACAAGACTAGGACACAAAGCACCCAAAGGAACATTTGAAATAGGAGTAGGAGAACACAAATCACTATTCCAAGCACTATCAGAAACAATAAAAGAAGCACAAAAAAAATACCAAGTAGAAATACAATGGTATCTAATGACAAGCAGAGAAAACAATCAACAAACAATAGAATTCTTCGAACAACACAACTACTTTGATATGAAAAAAAATAATGTAAAATTCTTCATACAAGGTGAACTACCAATGATAAGCAAAGAAGGAAAAATATTAGTAGAAGAAAGTGGAAAAGTAAAAGAAGCAGCAGATGGGCATGGAGGAATATTCGAAGCCATGAGAAAATCAGGAATACTACAAGACATGAAAACACGAGGCATTGAATGGATATTCATTGCCGGAGTAGACAATATATTAGCAAAAATGGTAGACCCATTACTAACCGGTTTAGCAATAGAAAAAAATTGTCTAGCAGCAGGAAAATCAGTAGTAAAAAGCAATCCACAAGAAAAAGTAGGTGTATTTTGCAAAAAAGATAAAAAACCAAATGTCATAGAATACACAGAAATAACTCCGGAAATGGCAGAAAAAAGAGATGCAAATGGAGAATTAATATATGGAGAATCACACATCCTATGCAACCTATTCAACATAAAAGCACTAGAAAAAATAGCTGGAAACAAACTACCATACCATAGCGCATTCAAAAAAGCAAACTATATAAATGAAAAAGGAGAATTAGTAGAACCAACCCAGCCAAACGCATACAAATTCGAAGCATTTATATTTGATGCATTCAACAAACTAGATGACATGGCAATAATGAGAGTAAAAAGAGAAGAAGAATTTGCGCCAGTAAAAAACGCAAATGGAGTAGATAGTCCAGAAACAGCAAAAAAACTATATTTAGACTTCATGAAAAACAAAGCATAAAACAAAGGAGGAAATATGGAATACAAGCAAAAATATGAGCAATGGTGTAACAATCCAATAATAGAAGAAAAAGACAAACAAGAATTAAAACAAATAATAAACAATGAAAACGAAATAAAAGACAGATTCTATAAAGACTTAGAATTTGGTACAGCAGGATTAAGAGGCATAATGGGAATAGGAACAAATAGAATGAACAAATACACCGTAACAAAAGCAACACAAGGACTTGCGAACTTCATAAAAAAAGAGAAAAAGCAAAACAAAGGAGTTGCCATAAGTTACGATTCTAGAAACAATTCAAAAGAATTCAGCGAACAAACAGCATTATGTCTAAACGCAAATGGAATAAAAACATATATATTCGAAAGCTTAAGACCAGTTCCAGAATTATCATTTGCAGTAAGAAAATTAGGTTGTATAGCAGGTATAATGATTACCGCTAGTCACAATCCACCAAAATACAATGGATACAAAGTATATTGGGAAGATGGAGCACAAATAGTAGCGCCAAAAGATAAGCAAATTATAGAAGAAGTAAACAAAGTCAAAGACTATTCACAAATAAAAACAATAAACAAAGAAGAAGCAATACAAAATGGATTATACAATGTTATAGGAAAAGAAATAGATCAAGAATATATGGGAGAGCTAAAAAAGCAGGTTCTAAACCCAGAAACAATACAAGAACAAGCAAACAACATAAAAATAGTATATACACCACTACATGGAACAGGAAATATACCAGTAAGAACAATATTAGAGCAAATTGGTTTTAAAAATGTATATATAGTACCAGAACAAGAAAAACCAGATGGAAACTTCCCAACAGTAAGTTATCCTAATCCAGAAGCAGAAGAAGCCTTCGAACTAGCTTTAAAACTTGCAGAAAAAGAAGATGCAGACATTGTACTTGCAACAGACCCAGATGCAGATAGACTAGGAGTCTATGCTAAAGACACAAAAACAGGAAAATATATGGCATTCACAGGAAACATGTCAGCCATGATAATAGCAGAATACATAATATCACAAAAAAAAGAAAAAGGAATTCTACCATCAAATGGAGTATTAATAAAATCAATCGTATCAACAAACATGGCAGATGCAATAGCCAAACAATATAACCTAGAACTAATAGAAGTACTAACAGGATTTAAATATATAGGAGAACAAATAAAAATAATGGAACAAACAGGAGAAAAAGAATATGTATTTGGATTCGAAGAAAGCTATGGCTGCCTAGTGGGAACACATGCAAGAGACAAAGACGGTATAGCAGCAGTAATGATATTATGCGAAGCAGCAGCATTTTATAAAAAACAAGGACTAACCCTATGGGACCAAATGATAAAACTATACGAAAAATATGGATATTACAAAGAAGGAGTAGCTTCTATAACAATGGAAGGTGCAGACGGTGCAGAAAAAATAAAGGAGATAATGGAAAAACTAAGACAAAGCAAACCAGAAAAAATTGGTGAATACAATATAATACAAATAAAAGACTACAACACAGGAATATGCAGAAACATACAAAAATCAGAAGAAACAAAAATAAATTTACCAAAATCCAATGTACTATACTATGACTTAGAAAATGATGGTTGGTGCTGTGTAAGACCATCAGGAACAGAACCAAAAATCAAATTCTACATGGGAGTAAAAGCAAAAAAAGACACAGAAGCAAATGAAAAATTAGAAAAATTAAAACAAGCAGTATTAGAACAAATAAAATAAAAATAAGAGAATATTTTACCATCAAGTAAAATATTCTCTATTTTTATTTAAACATTTGCCATATCTTCCTTAACAATATTCTCCTTTTCAGTCATAGACTTACTATTTTCAGAAAACTTCAAATTATCCTTAGCAACACTCATCAAAAGCTTAATCCTATTAGTTTGATTAGCCTCACTCGCACCAGGATCATAATCAACAGGAGCAATATTAGCATCAGGATACTTATCACGAATAGTCTTAATAACCCCTTTACCAACAACATGATTAGGCAAACAAGCAAAAGGTTGCACACAAACAATATTCGGAATATCATTCTCCATATACTCAATCATCTCAGCAGTCAAAAACCAGCCCTCACCAGTTTGATTACCAATAGAAAGCACATCCTTTACTTGCTCCTCCAAATGCCAAATATCACAAGGAGGCAAATAATTCTTCTTAGAATTAGCAAGAGCAATTCGTACATCCTTCTCCATAATATCAACCAACTTTATAGCCACCTTAGAAATCTTAGCCTTAGTATTATCAACCTTAAGCAAACTATTAAAAGTAATCTTATGAGTAGCCATAAACTTAACAAACCCCATAAAATCAGGTAAAATTACCTCAGCACCTTCCCTTTCCAAAACATCAGCCACAAAATTATTGCCAAAAGGATGATATTTAATCAAAACCTCACCAACAACTCCAACACGAGGCTTCTTAACAGAAGTATCAAGCTTAATCTCCTCAAAATCATTCACAATATCATAAATACTCTGCTTAAACTCCTTACTAGAAGAATGCTTAACCAACTCCTTACACCTATCCATCCAAACATCAAACAACGCCTTAGTCTCGCCAGAATTAACCTCATAAACACGATTCTTAGTCAACATCTTCTGCAACAAATCACCATAAACAATACACTTAATCAAACGTTCCAACAAAGGAATAGTAAGCTTAAAACCAGCATTCTTCTCCATACCAACCAAATTAAAAGAAATAACTGGAACCTGAGGAAAACCAGCATCCTTCAAAGCTTTACGAATAAAACCAATATAATTAGTTGCCCTACAACCACCACCAGTTTGAGACATAATCAAAGCAGTCTTATTCACATCATACTCACCAGACTCCAAAGCCTCAATCATTTGACCAGTAGTCAAAATAGAAGGATAACAAGCATCATTATTAACATACTTCAAACCAACCTCAACAGTATGAGGAGTACACTCCCTCAAAAGCTTAACCTTATAACCACAAGCCGAAACAGCACTCTCCAACAACTCAAAATGAATTGGAGCCATCTGAGGAACCAAAATAGTATAATCCTTCCTCATCTCCTTCGTAAAAGCAACCTTGTGAATATCATAATCACCCTTTACATCACAAGAAGAACATCCATCAGAGTCATTAGCCTTACTATCCAAACGCTTTTGCATACTAGCAAGCAAAGAACGAATACGAATTCTAACAGCCCCCAAATTATTAACCTCATCAATCTTAATCAAAGTATACATCTTCTCATAACTAGACAAAATCTCCTCAACTTGGTCAGTAGTAACAGCATCAACGCCACAACCAAAAGAATTAAGCTGAACCAACTCCAAATTATCATGATGACCAACAAACTCAGCAGCAGCATACAACCTAGCATGAAACACCCATTGATCAACAACCCTCAAAGGTCGTTTAACCTCAGCCAAATGAGAAACACTATCCTCAGTCAAAACACATAACCCCAAACTATTAATCAAAGTATCAATACCATGATTAATCTCAGGATCAACATGATAAGGACGACCTGCCAAAACAATTCCCTTAACATTATGCTTCTCCATAAAATCCAAAGCCTCTTCACCCTTCTTACGAATATCAGCCTTACATCTTTGATACTCCTCCTCAGCCTTAGAAGCAGCCTGAATCAATTCCTTCCTAGTAAAACCATATTCAGCAAACTCATCAAGTTCCAAAATCCTATCAGCCAAATGCTTTGCATCAAAAGGCAAAAACGGATTCAAAAACTTAACATCATCACCCTTCAACTCCTCAACATTATTCTTCAACACCTCAGAATAAGAAATAACAATAGGGCAATTATAATGATTATCCGCCAACTTATATTCCTTCCTAGAATAAGGCACACAAGGATAAAAAATCGTCTTAACACCAGCCTTAAGCAAACTAATAATATGACCATGCGACAACTTAGCAGGATAACATACAGATTCAGAAGGCATAGATTCCATACCCTTTTCATAAGTCTTCCTATTACTCTTCTCCGACAAAACAACCCTAAAGCCTAAACTCGTCAAAAAAGTAAACCAGAAAGGATAATCCTCATACATATTCAAAACCCTAGGAATTCCAATTGTTCCACGAGGAGCATCTTTTTCCTCCAAAGGAGTATATCCAAAAACCCTTTCGAACTTATACTTCATCAAATTAGGAAGTTTAGAATTATCAGAAACAATACCAGCACCACGCTCACAACGATTACCAGAAATATATCTCTTACCATTACTAAACTTATTAATCGTAAGCAAACAGTGATTCTCACACAAATTACATCTAGTATGAGAAATACTAATATCCAAGCTATCCAAATCCGAAACACCAGCAAGCTTAGACCTATACTCCATATCAAAATTAGCCAAATACTGCTCACAAGCAAGCAAAGCCACACCATAAGCACCCATCAAACCAGCAATATCAGGCCTTACAACATTCTTGCCAACAATCAACTCAAAAGCACGAAGAACAGCATCATTATAAAAAGTACCACCCTGAACCACAATATGAGAGCCCAAAGTCTTAGTATCACGAACCTTCATAACCTTCTGAATAGCATTCTTAATAACAGAATAAGAAAGACCAGCAGAAATATCACCAACAGCATAGCCCTCCTTTTGAGCCTGTTTAATCTTAGAATTCATAAAAACAGTACATCTAGAACCCAAATCAACAGGATTCCTAGAATTCAATGCCTCCTGAACAAACTCCTCAATAGACAAATTCAAACTCTTAGCAAAAGTCTCAATAAAAGAGCCACAACCAGAAGAACAAGCCTCATTAAGCATAATATTATCAATAACACCATTCTTAATCTTAATATACTTCATATCCTGGCCACCAATATCAACAATACTAGTAACATTAGGCATAAACTTCTTAGCAGCAGTATAATGAGCAATAGTCTCAATCTCATTCAAATCCACATTCAAAGCAGTTTGAATCAACTTCTCACCATAACCAGTAACCCCACTATAGCGAATAACAGCACCCTCAGGCAAAACACTATACAACTCCCTAAGCATTTTAATAACACTACTCAAAGGATTACCCTCATTACTACCATACAAAGAATAAAGCAAAGCACCATCCCTATCAACCAAAACAAGTTTAGTAGTAGTAGAACCTGCATCAATACCAACAAAACAATCACCCTTAAAGCCATCTAAAGACTTACGCTCAACCTTATCCAACTCATGTCTCTTACAAAACTCATCATACTCAGCATCAATCCTAAACAAAGGAGCTAAAGGCATACTAGTATCATCATGAGAGCCCCTCAAAACATCAACCTTACTCCTAAGCTTCTGAACAGAAACCAAAGAGCCATTAACAGAATCCAAAGCAGCCCCCTTTGCAACCAACAAATGAGCATCAGGCATCAAAATAGCAGACTTATCATCCAAATGCAAAGTCTCAATAAAACGAGCCCTAAGCTCAGACAAATAATTAAGAGGACCACCCAAAAAAGCAACATTACCACGAATAGGTCTACCACAAGCAAGACCACTAATCGTCTGATTAACAACCGCTTGAAAAATCGAAGCAGCAATATCCTCCTTTGCAGCCCCCTCATTCAATAAAGGCTGAATATCAGTCTTAGCAAAAACACCACAACGAGAAGCAATAGGATAAATCGTATTATAATGTTTAGCAAGCTCATTCAAACCCTCAGTATCAGTATGTAACAAAGAAGCCATCTGATCAATAAAAGCACCAGTACCACCAGCACAAGTACCATTCATACGTTGCTCAATAGACTTACCAAAATAAATAATCTTAGCATCCTCACCACCAAGCTCAATAACAACATCAGTCTGAGGAATATACCTTTCAACCGCACGTTTACAAGCAACAACCTCCTGAATAAAAGGCAAGCCCAAAAAATTAGCTGCAGACATAGCACCAGAGCCAGTAAGAGCTATAGTAAAATCACTATCCGCAAAGCGAGAACACAAATCCTCCAAAACCTCACAAACAGTATTTTTTGTATCTGAAAAATGTCTGGTATAAGATGAATAAACAGTATTTAAACCCTCGTCCATAACAGCAATCTTAACTGTAGTAGAACCAACATCCAAACCAACATGTAATAAACTCTTCATAAGAAATTACCTCCACCACATATTGTATAAAAAAAACAGCATTTTGTCAATGTCCAAATGGGGACGGTTCTTTTTTGGACATTTTGTCCAATTAGGGACGCTTCTTGAAAAAATGCTATTACCAAGAGTTTAGGAAACCATAAAAGTAAACTTAAAACTATATATATAATAAATAATTAAAAACAAACCAAAAATGGCAAAAACTACCTAACAAAACAAAAATGTGAAAAATCTCATGAAATCCAAAATACTTATTCTTCAAATGTGGCCATTTCAAGCCATAAATAACAGCACCAATAGTATAAAAAATACCACCAGCAAGAAGCCATAACAACGAACGAAGAGCACCCAAACTACGAAAAGTAATAAACATAGGATAAATAGCAATCAAAACTGCCCAACCCATTAGCAAATAAATCGTAGTAGTAAGCCATCTAGGTGCATTAATCCAAACTGCAGTCAAAACAATACCAACAATAGCAAGTCCCCAAACAACACCAAAAATAGACCAGCCCCATCCGCCCCTTAACGGACCTAAGCAAATAGGCGTATAAGAACTAGCTATTAAAACATAAATCATAATATGGTCAAACTTTCTAAAAACGCGAGTAGCAGTTTCTCCAACATTCAATAAATGATAAAGAGCACTAAAAGTATAAAGCAAAAGCAAGCCCGTACCAAAAATCGTAAAAGACACAACATCCCAAGCACCTTCACCAAACATTGCAGCAAAAACAATCAACAAAACTAATCCAGCAACAGATAAAACAGCGCCAAACAAATGAGAAAACCCACTAACAGGATCCTTTATTTTCACAAGATCACCTCAAAATTTCAAAATAATATCTAAATTTTACAATAAAAGTACGCAAAAGTCAATCACAATGGAAAAAATTAACAATTAAACCGTTCTAAAATAAACTTGTCTTACATAAATTTAATAAAAAACAAGAGAGGAGGGACAAAATGGAAAAAATAAAACAACACAAAAAACAAATACTAACCATAGGAACAATACTTGTAATAATAATACTCATAACCATAATAATAAACAATAAAAACACACCACAAATAAATCAAGAAATACAAGAATACATACCAGCAGAAGAAATAAGTCAAGAACAAATAAGGAAAACCATAGTATCACTATACTTTCCAGACAAAGAGCAAAAAAACTTAATACCAGAAGCAAGAACCATAGACGTAAAAGAACTAATAAAAGAGCCATACCAAACCCTAATAAATCTATTAATCCAAGGACCAAAAGATGAAAAACTAGAAAAATGCATACCAGAAGGTACACAGATAAAAAGCATAAACTTGCAAAAAAACATATTAACAATAGACTTCTCAAAAGAATTTATAGAAAATCACGAAGGAGGAATAGAAAAAGAAAGCAACACAATATACTCACTAGTAAACACCCTAACCCAGCTAAACGAAATAACAGGCATAAAAATATTAATAGAAGGGCAAGAAAACCAAGCCTTCAAAGACAATCAAATAAAATTCAACGATCCATTTTTAACAAAAGAATAGCTATTTAAACAAACTACATAGCTTAATACTCTTAACCACCTTAGAAGCTTGGCACAAAAAATTTTCTACTTCATAAAGAGAACAAACAAAGTTCTCTTTTTTATTATTACAACCTACTTTTGACAAATCCTTATAGCACCCCTTACAACATTTCATAAAACTTCAACTCCATCTTTACATAATACAAAAATTAATATATAATATGAAAGAAATAAAAAAATGTGAGGAAAAAAATGCAAATAAAATCAAATCAAAGAATAGACGATTTAGAATATCAAGGACTAAAAATAATACAAGACACACAAGGATTCTGCTTCGGGATAGACAGCATACTATTATCAGACTTCGCAAAAGAAATAAAAGAAAACAGCAAAGTAATAGACCTAGGAACAGGCACAGGAATCATTGCAACATTACTATGCAAAAAAACAAAACTACAGCAAATCATAGGAGTAGAAATCCAAAAAGACACAGCACAAATGGCACAACAAAGCATAATACTAAACAAACTAGAAAACAAATTCAAAATCATACAAAGCGACATAAAAAACATAGACCAAATACTACAGCCAGAATCATTTGATGCAATAGTAACAAATCCGCCATACAAAAAAGCACAAACAGGTCTTACAAATCAAAACGAAAAACAACTAATATCAAGACACGAAACCACAGCAACCCTAGAAGATTTTATAAAAACAGCAAAAAAAATGCTAAAAGACAAAGGCGATTTATACCTAGTACATAGGCCAGACAGATTAGTAGATATAATATCATTACTAAGGCAAAACAAAATAGAACCAAAAAAAATTAAATTCATACATCCAAACACACAAAAAGAGCCAAACTTAATACTAATCAAAGCAACAAAAAACGCAAACCCATTTTTAAAAGTAGAAAAACCACTATACATATATAACAACAAAGGAGAATATACAGACGAAATACTAAAAATATATGGAAAAAAGGAGTAAAAAAATGAACGGAACACTATACCTAGTAGCCACACCAATAGGCAACCTAGAAGACATAACCCTAAGAGCAATAAAAACATTGCAACAAGTAGATATAATAGCAGCAGAAGACACAAGACAAACACTAAAACTATTAAACCATCTACAAATAAAAAAGCCATTAATCAGCTACCATAGACACAACGAAGAAATAAAAACAGACCAATTAATAAAAGAATTAGAAAACGGAAAAAATATAGCAATAGTAAGCGATGCAGGAACCCCAATTATATCAGATCCAGGAGAAGAAATAGTAAAAGTAGCACTACAAAACAACATAAAAGTAATCCCAATACCAGGCCCATGTGCACTAATAACAGCACTAATAGCCTCAGGAATAAGCGCAAAAGAATTCTCATTTTTCGGATTCCTCCCACTAAACAAAAAAAATAGAGAAGAAAAAATAATACAAATAAAAGAAGATACAAAAACCAGCATAATATACGAAGCACCACACAAACTAATACAAACATTGCAAGACTTAAAAACACACATTGGTCAGAGAAAAATAGTAATAGCAAAAGAATTAACCAAAATACATGAAACCTACGAAAAAGGCACAGCAGAAGAACTAATACAAAAAATAAAAGAACCAAAAGGCGAATATGTAATAATAATAGAAGGCAGTCAACAAACAAAACAGCAAAATGTAATACAAAATCTAAACCAACTATCACTAGAAGAACATTACCAATACTATGAGCAGCAAGGAATAGAAAAAAAAGAAATAATAAAACAAATAGCAAAAGATAGAAAAGTAAATAAAAACGAAATATACAAACAATTCATATAAACAAATAGAGGATATTCTAAAAAGAATATCCTCTAATATTATTCCTCAACATCTTCAGCCAATTTATTAATTTTTTCAGCACACTTACTACACACTAATTTATCATTATAAGAAACTAATTTCTTTGTAGAGCCACAAAAAATACAATTTGGTTCATATTTTCTCAAAACAATAGAAGAACCATCAACGAAAATTTCTATAGGGTCTTTCTCTGCTATACCAAATTTATTCCTAAGTTCAATAGGAAGAACCACTCTACCAAGTTCATCTACTCTTCTTATAATTCCTGTTGATTTTATCATAAAAACTCCTCCTAAAAACATATAAATAAATAATAAAGAATTTAAATCTATCAAAAAACAAAATTCGACAAAATTCTATTTACAATAATACCATAAAATAACACATAATGTCAACCAAAAATAGGAAAATATAAAAAATTAAGAAAAACGGAGATGAAAAAATGTTAAACATTTTATGGCCAATATTCATAATAATATCATACATATATGCAATATTAGTGGGAAATATAGAAAACATAAACAATGCGATATTCCAATCAACAGAAAGCGCAATAGAGCTATGCATAACCTTTCTTGGCACAATATGCCTATGGAATGGAATAATGAAAATAGCAACATCAACAACACTAATACAAAAACTAACCCACAAAATTTCTCCAATAATAAACTTCCTATTCCCAAAAGCCAAAAACAATGAAAAACTACAAAAAGAAATATCCATGAACATGATAGCAAACATACTAGGACTAGGAAATGCAGCAACACCATTAGGGCTAAAAGCAATGAAAACAATGCAAGAACAAAATCCACAAAAAGACACACTAACAGACACAATGGCAATGTTCATAATAATAAATACCGCATCCATACAACTAATTCCCACAACAGTAATAGCAATAAGAACATCCTTAGGCTCAAACAATCCAACACAAATAATACTACCAGTATGGTTTGCAACAATATGTGCAGCCATAGCAGGAATAACAGCTGCAAAAATATTATCAAAAAGGGGGAAAAACAAAAATGATAAACTTCTTATCAGCAGCCGCAATGCCAACAATAATACTACTAATCATAATATATGGAGTAAAAGAAAAAAATAAAGTATATGACACATTTATAGAAGGGGCAAAAGAAGGAACCAAAATAGTATATGACATATTTCCAACAATACTAGGAATATTCTTAGCAATAGGAGCATTAAGAGCATCAGGAATAATAGACCTAATAATAAAAACAATATCACCAATAATAGAAATATTAAAAATCCCAGCACAAATAATGCCACTTGCAATGCTAAGACCAATATCAGGTAGTGCATCAATGGCAATAGCAACAGACATACTAACACAATACGGAGTGGACAGCCAAATAGGATTAATAGCATCAACAATAATGGGATCAACAGAAACAACACTATACACAATCGCAATATACACAAGCGTTGTCAAAATAAAGAAAACAAGATATGTACTAGCAGCAGCATTGATAGCAGATGTGGTCGGAATGCTTAGCTCTGTAATAATTTGGCGAATTTTGTCGTAATCTTTTTCTTGACAAACACAAAAAATCATGCTAATATAAAAACACAATAAAACAAAAAGAGGAAAACAATATGATATTTCAAATCTTACTATTTTTTTCAATATATTTTTTAATCAGAAAAATTTTAGTAAAAATTTTATCTAAAAAAATTCTCAAAAAATTAAAAATTGAAAATTAAGTACAATACAAACAAAGTCATTAATTTTGTAGGGGATAATTTTTTCTAAAAATAACAATTTATAAACAATAGCCCAACAATTTCCCTAATCATTTCCAAGAAAGAGTCAAGTTATAATTCCCTTTTATACTCCCATATAAAAGGAACAAAAATCCCCTACAAAGCCCCCATATATATTTACAAAAGAAAAAATAGATACAAATTAGATACATTTTTATAGTATAATAAAAATAAAAAATCTAAAACAACATGCAAATATTTAATTATTAAACAAATTTTAGCAGTAGAAAGGATTGTAGGCAAATATGAATAGAATTTTAATAGTTGAAGACGAAATAGCAATAAGTGATCTAATAAAAATACAATTACAAGAAAAAAATTATAAATGTGAAACAGCAGAAAATGGAGAAATTGCAGCAAACAAACTAGAAAAACAAACATATGACCTAATACTATTAGATATAATGATTCCAAAAGTAGATGGATATGAATTACTAGAATATATAAAGAAAACATCAGGAACACCTGTAATATTTATCACAGCCAAAAGCCAAATAGCAGACAAAATAAAAGGCTTAAATCAAGGAGCAGATGATTACATTACAAAGCCATTTAACATAGAAGAACTAATAGCAAGAATAGAAACAATCTTAAGAAGATATAACAAAGGAAATGAAATACAAAAAATAGGAAATATTACAATAAATATTGTTTCAAGAACAGTAAAAAAAGAAGAACAAATAATACCATTAACACCCAAAGAATTTGATTTATTAATACTATTAGTACAAAATCAAAACTTCGTACTATATAGAGAAACAATATTTGAAAAAGTCTGGGGAGAAGAATTAGAATTTGAAACAAGAACACTAGACCTACACATCCAAAGATTACGCAAAAAATTAGATTGGAAAAACAAAATAAAAACAATATACAAAATAGGATACATGTTAGAGGTGTAATTTATATGAAATTTTGGACAAAACTAGTACTATTCATTATAACAACCACAGCAATTATATTATCATTTAGTAGATACTATATAGTAAAAAACAATTTCTTACATTCGATGGAAAATAGTATTTACCAAAACGAAAACCAGTACATTCTGGAAAAATATATGATAGAAAGTAATATAATAAAAAACATTCAAGAACGGAGAAGAACTAACAAACGAAAAAATAATTGAAAATATAAAAACACTATACAACTATAAAGAAAATCATTCAGACATTATAGCATTATACAATGAAAACTATGAACAAATATATACAAACATAAACAAAATAAATATAGACATAGATATAAAATCAATATTAAACCAAGAAACAGATATATACTGCATAAAACAAATAGAAAATAAACACTACATGATATACACATCACACTGGACAATAAACAACAAAATATTATACATAATAAATGCATATAATGTGGAAAACATATACGAAGAAAAAAATAGACAAACAAAAGAAATATTAATAACAGACATAATAATACTAACAATATCAACAATAGTTATATCAATATTTTCAATATTACTAACAAAGCCAATAAACAACTTAAACAAAACAACAAAGAAAATAGCATCAGGCCAGATAAACGAAAGAGCAAAAATAAAAAGCACAGACGAAATAGGCGAACTAGCACAAAGTTTTAACAAAATGGCAGATGAAATAGAAAACAAAATAAAACAATTAAATGAGCAAGTAAAACAAAAAAATGACTTCATAACAGGATTTACACACGAACTAAAGACACCAATGACTGCTATAATGGGATACGCAGATATGCTAAGGCTAAAAAAATGTGATGAAGAATTAACTAAAAAAGCCTTAAACTACATATACACAGAAACAAAAAGATTAGAAAATCTATCATTCAAGCTAATGGAATTAATGTCAGTAGCAGACGGACAAATCGAAATGAATGATATAGAAATAGATAAACTAATAGAAAAAATAGCAAAAGAAGAAAGAAATATATTAAGTCACAACAAAATAGAATTAAATGTTGAAAAAGCATTAGTAATAGGAGATGGAGAACTACTAGAAACTGTAATAAGAAACCTAATTGAAAATGCAAATAAAGCAGAGCCAAAAGACAATAAAATAATTATAAAAGGTGAAAAAATTGCAGAAGATAAATACAAAATATCAATTATGGACAAAGGAAAAGGCATACCAAAAGAACACATAAACAGAGTAACAGAAGACTTTTATATGGTTGATAAATCAAGAAATAAAGAACAAGGTGGAAGCGGAATAGGACTATCATTGGTAAAAAAGATATTAAATTATCATAATAGTGAACTAGAAATACAAAGCCAAGAAAATGTTGGAACAGTAGTATCATTCAAATTAAAGGAGGTAAAAAACAGTGAAACTAATAAAAAAAAACATAATTATATATGCGTCAATTTACATAATTATAATTGCATCCTTTATAATACCACAAATACTATTAAATAAACAAGAATACAACTTCGAAATATCCGTATACGAAAAACAAAAATACAAAAGTATGGTAAAGCAAGAAGCGGAAAAAATATACTTAGTAAAAGCAATACATAACATACAAAACGCGAATACACAAATTTCAATAGCAACCAGAAAATTAAAAAAGATAAATGAAACAGGTGACAATGTATTACTACCAAATAAAACAAATGAGGTAGAATCAGAAGAAGCAAAACTACAAAAAGAACTACAAAAACTACAAGAATATCATATACTAAAAAATGCTGATATAACCAATAAAGAACAAACAATTACACAAATAGATAAAATATATAAAAACGAAAATGAAGAATATACAATCACAAATACATGTTTAACAATAGGCAATCAGCAATACGAAATAGATATAGAAAAGAAAACAGGAAAAATAATATTTATAAACTTTGAAAAAGAAAATTTATATCCAATCAGTAAAGAAGAAATACTGAAAAATTATGTAAAATACCTAAACTTATATATTATCGAAGATTGGCAAATAGAAGATAACATGTTAAAATCAGAAAAAGCAAAACTAATTATCAATATATACGAAAAAGGCTCACGATATATAATCTACTTACGAACACTAGACACAATACAAAATGTCGTAGAATATGTAGTGCCGTAAGAAAATATACAAATTAGATACAAATTTTATACAGCTCTGAAACAACAATATGCTAACATATAAAAAATCATACTAGAAGTTTTGGAGGTTTGTATGGAATTTAAAGCAAATGAAGGTAAAAAAATAGAAATAAAAGTAGGAAACAAAACATATTTAAGACATGCAATAAAAACAAGATTCATAAAACAGGGAGAATCATACATAGAAATATTCAAAGAATATGTATCACCAATATATAAACAAGGAGACATTATATCATGTAGCGAGAAAATAATTGCACTATGCCAAAATAAAGTTATAAAAAGAGAAGATATAAAAGTAGGTTTCTGGGCAAAACTACTATCAAAATTTGCCTCACATCCAAACACAGGAATAGGAGTTGGAGAAAGCATAAAAATGCAATATGCCATAAACAAAGTAGGGCTAATAAAAGTATTATGGGCAAGTTTTGCCAGTGCAATCACCAAAATATTTGGAAAAAAAGGAACATTCTATAAAATAGTAGGACAAGATGTAAGCGGATTAGATGGATTTTACGACCATGTATGGAAAGAATATAAAGACATAGGAATAGAACTGCCAGAAAATCCAAACGAAGTATGTAACGAAATCCAACAAAAATTAGGTATTAGCTGTATGATAGTAGATGCCAATGATTTAGGACAAGAAATATTGGGAAAATCAAAAAATATACAAATCCCAAATGACATATTAAAATTAATAATAAAAGACAACCCAGCAGGACAAAGCAGACAAACAACCCCCTTAATTTTAATTAGAGAAAAAATATTATAAAATGCATAGTGTAAGTTAGAAATAGAAAACTTACACTTATTCTAATTAAAATCTTGACAATACTATACCAAAGGTATTATAATAGTTAAGTAATGGGCCATTAGCTCAGTTGGTAGAGCAGCAGACTCTTAATCTGACGGTCGGAGGTTCAAGCCCTCTATGGCTCACCAAAGCAATCTTATACGAACCCAGTATAAGTTAATCCACCATATTATAATCGTATAAGATTAATATGGTGGAT
>CANRPR010000009.1 GCA_947632535.1 uncultured Clostridia bacterium
TGCAGAAAAATATAGATATTTCTATAATTAGTGAAATATCTGGACTATTAGTAGAAGAAATAGAAAAATTAAAGTAATGCTTAAAAAGTTGACGGATATTAAATAAGGAGGTTAAATCATATTATGAGAGAAATGCCGAGAACAGAAAAAGAAATACAAGAAGCAGAAGAAATATTAAGACAATTTAGTGAAGATAAAGAATTAAAAGAAATGAAAGAATTAACGGAGCGATTTTATAGAGAATGGTATACAGATCCCCGCGTTGGTGTTGCTCTTGGTACGGCAATGGGAATGAGATCTGGTATCGAATTAATTGCAAAAAGAATGCTTGAAGAAAATATTGATATTAGTTTAATTTCTAAAATAACAGAATTAACAGAAGAGCAGATAAAAACATTATAATATTATATACACCATTGCATTTTATCAAAATATTAGAGGTAAAATGTTATGGTGTATTTTTATAATTTTATATTAGAATTAATATATTTGTTCTTTACTAAACATATTAAAATGTAGTATACTATATAAAGAAAATTATAACAAAGGAAGGTAGAAAAATGGCTAGAGGTCGCCGAAAATCAAGAGGTACTGGAATAAGATTTGAAAATATAGATATAAAGAAAATATCAATAGTATTGTTATTAATTATTGTAGTAACAATAGCAGCATTGGTAATAAGAATGTTAGTTTCTAGGAAGGGACAATTACAAGCAGAACAGAGAAGGCAAGAAGAAATAGCACTTATATTTGAAGAGGAAGATAGGAAACAAGCAAGTCAAAGTAATAATAAAAGTGATCAAAATGAGCAGAGTCAAGAATATCTTACAAAAACAACTATGGCGATTATAGGAAATGTACTTTGTGATGAAGAAGTATACAAAACATCATATACAAATGGAACATATGATTTTGATAGTATATTTTCAAAAGTAAAAGACTATACCAAAAATGCTAATATTGCAATAGCAGGAATCGAAACCAATTTTTATAATGATTCATATGAGGGTAGAAACAAATATAATTCTCCTAAAGAATTAGCAGCTGCTTTATCAAATATAGGTGTAGATGTAGTAAATTCTGCTACAAATCATAGCTTCAATTATGGAGCAGAGGGAGTAAAAAGCACAATATCTGTTTTACAAGAAAATAATATAGAAGTTAGTGGTATAAAAAATGATACATTTAATGGGAATGTTATTAAAGAAGTAAACGGAATAAAAATGGCATTTTTGAGCTATACATATGGATTAAATAGTGTATCACAGATAACAGACGAGCAAAAACAATATATTAACTTTGTAGATAAAGACAAAATGAAACAAGATATAGATGCAGTTAAGTCAAATGGAGCTGAATATGTTTGTGTAGCTGTACATTGGAAAACATCTGGTAATTTTAAACCAACGCAGGAGCAAAAAGACTTGGCAAATTATTTGGCAGAAAATGGTGCGGACATAATTATAGGTACACATCCTAATGAAGTAGAAACAATGGAAGTAAAAGAAAATAGCCAAGGAAAGAATGTATTAATTTTATATTCAACAGGAAATTATATATCTGCTCAGTCAGATGTTGGAATGATACTACAAGTACAGGTGACAAAAAGTGTGCAAGGAGATAATTCAGAAGTATGGCTAAGTCAAGTGAAATATATACCAACATATGTATATAAAAATAATGGAAAATATGAAATATTAGATGTTAGAGAAACTGTAAGTGAATATGAAAATGAGGATTCTAAAATAGTAACTAAAGCTACATATAAAAGACTAAAGAAAGTATTAGAAGAAATAGAAGAGAGAATAGGTAATAAATAGTTATTAAAGGGGTAAATAATGAAAATAGGATTTATTTCGTTAGGATGTAGTAAGAATTTAGTAGATACAGAAATGATGATAGGATTAGTAAAAAAATATGGATTAACAGTAGTAAATAATCCACAAGAAGCAGAAATTATTTTGATTAATACTTGTGGATTTATAGAGAGCGCAAAACAAGAAGCAATAAACACGATATTAGAAATGGCAGAATATAAGAAAAGAAACTGCAAATACATTATAGCGACAGGTTGTTTAGTACAAAGATATGAAAAAGAACTAGAAAAAGCATTACCAGAAGTAGACTTATGGATTGCTTGTAATGAATATGATAAGTTCTATGAAAAAATAAATGGTTTATTAAAAAAACAAACTGAATCTGTAACACTAAGCTATTTTGATAGAACCATAACTACTGGAAATAAGATGGCATACTTAAAAATAGCAGAGGGATGTAGTAATCGTTGCACATATTGTGCAATTCCATATATTAGAGGTCCATTCGTTAGTAGAAAGATGGAAGATATTATAAAAGAAGCAAATAAATTAGCTGAAAATGGAATAGAAGAATTGATTGTAATAGCACAAGATACTACTAAATACGGCATAGATATTTATAATCAGCCCAAATTGGCACAATTATTGCAAGAATTAGAAAAGATAGAAAAAATAAAATGGATTAGATTTTTATATGCTTATCCAGAAACTATTACAGATGAATTAATACAAGTTGTAAAAAACAGCAAGAAAATATGTCATTATTTTGATATACCAATTCAACATATATCAAACAAAATTTTAAAAAGAATGAATAGAAAGAGTGATAAATCAAGTACAAAAAGTATAATTCAAAAACTAAGAAAAGAGATACCAGATGTAATTATAAGAACTAGTTTAATCGTGGGATTTCCAGGTGAAACTGAAGAAGATTTTAAAGAATTATATGAATTTGTGCAAGAAACAGAATTTAATAAATTAGGTGTATTTATGTATTCAAAAGAAGATAATACTCCAGCAGCAAAGTTGCCAGAACAAGTGCATCCAGCCACCAAAAAGAGCAGACATAAAAAAATTATGGAATTACAACAAGAAATATCAAGAAAAAAATTAAAAGAAAAAATAGGACAAAAATACATAGCATTAATTGAGGCAAAATCTTTTGATAACAAATATTATATTGGCAGAACATATATGGATGTGCCAGATATGGATGGAGTAGTATTTATAAAAAACTCACAAAATCAGAAACAAAACGAAAATCTAATAGGA
The DNA here is from genome assembly GCA_947632535.1 of uncultured Clostridia bacterium. GTDB lineage: Bacteria > Bacillota > Clostridia > TANB77 > CAG-508 > CANRPR01. Next base: position 3,090 of record CANRPR010000009.1, read on the forward strand.
AATTTTGTAAAATGTAAAATAACAGATGTAAAGGATTATGATTTAATAGGAGAATTTGCAAAATAAGATAAAGAAACTAAATGGAGGAAAACATAATACTATGGGAAGCAATATAAAAGAACAAGAATTAATATTAAAAAACATAGAGTCATTCAAACTAGAGCATATTTTTGAATGTGGACAGTGCTTTCGCTGGAATAAACAATCAGATGGTAGTTATATAGGAGTAATACATGAAGGAGTATTGCAGTTAAGAAGCGAAAATAAAGGTAATAGTAGTAACATAATAATAAAAGGAAAATGTGATGGAAATATAAAAGAAGTAGCAGAAAACTATTTTGATTTAAAAACCGATTATAAAAAAATAAAAGAAGAGTTATCTAAAATTGACGAATATGTAAAAAACAGCATAGAATTTGGAAATGGAATAAGAATATTAAATCAAGACTTGTGGGAAATGGTTATATCATTTATAATTTCTGCTAATAATAACATACCAAGAATAAAAGGAATAATAGAAAGACTATCAAGAGCATATGGAGAAGAAATAACATTTGATGGAAAAAACTATTATAAATTTCCAACACCACAACAATTATCAAAAGCAACTGTAAAAGACTTAAGAGAGCTAGGTTTAGGATTTAGAGACCAGAGAGTACATGACACAACGCACATTATATTAAATGGACAGTTAAACCTAGATGAACTATCTAAAAAAGATACCCAAGCAGTAAGAGAAGAACTATTAACCTTGCCAGGAGTGGGACCAAAAGTAGCAGACTGCATTATGCTATTTGGATTACATAGATTCGAAGTATTCCCAATAGATGTATGGGTAAGAAGAGTAATGAATGAACTTTACCTAAAAAAAGAAGACGAAAATAAAGTAGACAAAAAAGAAATAGAAGAACTAGCTAAGCAAAAATATAGAGAATTAGCTGGTCTAGCACAACAATACCTATTTTATTGGAAAAGAGAAATGTCCAATTAGGGACGGTTCTTTTTTGGACATTTTGTCCAATTGGGGACGCTTCTCTAAAATGTTAAGTTTTCGCAAAAGGATGTGAGAAAATGAGTTTACAATTAATATATGGAAGATCTGGAACAGGTAAGAGTGAATATTGCTTTAATGATATAAAAAATAAAAAAAAGAGCGAAAACATTTATATTATAACACCAGAACAATTTTCATTTACAGCGGAAAAGAAATTATTGGATAATTTAGAAAAAGATGCAGTTTTAAATGCGGAAGTTTTAACTTTTCAACGCATGGCTTATAGAGTTATTAGTGAAGTTGGAGGAGTTAACCAAATTATTCTTTCTAAAGTAGCGCGTTGTATGCTAATATATAATATTTTGAGAAAACAAAAAGAAAGTCTAGAATTTTTAGGCAAAACGGAGGAAAATGTAGAGTTAATATCAAATGCAATAACTGAATTTAAGAAACATGGTATAACTGTAAATGACATAGAAAATGTACTAGACGAGACATCAGATAATTATTTAAAAAATAAATTGAAGGATATGCATATAATATACGAACAATTTGAAAACAAATTGGCAAATCAATACATTGACGAGGACGACACATTAACTATATTACTACGAAAATTGAAAGATACAAATATGTTTCAAGATGCAATTGTATATATTGACGAATTTGTTGGTTTTACCACGCAAGAGTATGAAATTATAAGACAATTATTAAAGGTAGCAAAGCAAGTTAATATTACAATATGTTCAGATAGTTTGAATAATAGTTTAAGTCAAGATAAAGACATATTTTTTTCTAATAAGCAAACTGCCAATAGGTTACTAGAAATAGCAAAACAAGAAAAAGTTGCTATAGAAAAACCAATATACTTGGAAGAAAAGCATCGTTTTAAACAAGCAGAATTAAAACATTTAGAAGATAATATATATAAAATGAGATATAGTAAGTATATTCAAAATATAGAGCACATTAAGTTATTTCTGGCAAAAAATCAATTTTCAGAAATAGAGAATGTGGCAATAAAAATATCTAAATTAGTTAGACAAGAAAAATATAGATATAATGAAATTTCAGTTATAGTACCAAGTATGGATATTTATGCTTCATTATGCAAAGCAGTATTTCAAAAATATGAAATACCAGTGTTTATTGACGAAAAAAAGGCATTAAACCAAAATATATTAGTGAAATATATTATATCAGTCTTAGAGGTATTTTCAAAAAATTGGTCATATGAAGCAATGTTTAACTATATAAAAAATGGATTTTCAGAATTAACGCAAGAAGAAATTTTTAAATTAGAGAATTATTGCATTAAATATGGTATTAAATCTAGCATGTGGTATAAACAAGACTGGAAATTAGCCGAAAATGATGAAGAACTAAAACTAATGAATAATATAAAGACAAGAGTCACAATGCCATTACTAAAGTTCAAAGAAAAACTTTCAGGAAGAAAAAATTGCTTAGAAATATCTAAAGCATTATATGAATTTTTAATTGAAAATAATATAAATAAAAAATTGCAAGATAAAATATACAAATTGCAGCAGTTAGGACAAATAGATATAGCAAATGAATATAAAATTAGTTGGGATATTTTAATGCAAGTTTTAGACGAATTAATATTGGTATTAGGTGAGGAAAAAGTAAGTTTTGAAGAATATTCAAAGTTGTTAAAAATCGGATTACAAAACAGTGGACTTGGCAAAATTCCAGGAACATGTGACCAAGTAATTATTGGTGATATTGAGCGTTCTAGAACACATAAAGTAAAAGCTGTATTTATTGTAGGCTTAAATGATGGACAGTTTCCACAAGTTAGCAAAAGTGAAGGTTTTTTCAATGATAAAGACAGAATATATTTAAAAAATAAAAATATGGAACTTGCAAAAACAACGCTAGAAGCGCTATATGAGGATAATTTTAATATATATAAAGCCTTTTCTGTTGCTGAAGAACAGCTATATTTGTCTTATGCATCTTCAGATACTGAAGGAAAATCATTAAGACCATCTATATTAATTTCTAGAATTAAAAAAATATTTCCAGAATTGCTAGAAGAAAGTGATATAATACAGAATATAGAGGAAATTACTAATGTGGGTGGAACATTTGAGGTATTATTAAGTAAATTAAGTCAATGGCAAGAAGGAAAAGAAATTGAACCAATTTGGTTTGAAATATATAAGTTATATATTGAAAATCCTGAGCAAAAAGAGAGATTACTTCAAGCAATTAAAGGATTAGAATTTACAAATAATCCGATTAATCTTAGTAGTGAAAATGTAGATAGATTATATGGAAAAGTGCTAAAAACAAGTATTTCAAGATTAGAACAATATAGAAGATGTGCATTTTCTTTCTACCTAAAATATGGGTTAAATTTATCTGATAAAACTTTATTTAAAATCCAAAGTTTAGATACAGGAAGTTTTATGCATGATGTAATTGATGCTTTTTTTGATCAAGTGTTGCAAAGAGAAATTAACTTGAGACAAATAACTCGGAGAGCAAATAGAGCAAATTGTTGAAAGCATTATTAACGAAAAATTAACATTAAATCGAAACTATATTTTTACGAGTACACCTAAATATAGATTATTAACAGCAAGGTTAAAAAGAGTTATTTTTAAATCCATGAAATATATAATTCAAAGTATTACTATGAGTGATTTCAACATATTAGGTAATGAATTAGAATTTAAGAAGAATGCAAAATATCCACCTATTGAATTAACATTAGATAATGGAAAAAGAGTCGAAATCACAGGAAAAATAGATAGAGTAGATATAGCTCAAAATGAAGATGGAAGTTATGTTAGAATAATAGATTATAAGTCGTCTTTGAAAAATATAGACTTGAATGAAGTAGTTGCTGGTTTGCAGATTCAATTACTTACATATCTAGATGCAGTAACAACGATAGAAAATTTATTACCAGCCGGAGTATTATATTTTAATTTAACAGATCCTATGATAAAAGCAACAAAGAGCATGACAGATGAAGAAATTGAACAAGAAATAAAGAAGCAATTTAAAATGCAAGGTTTAATTTTAGCAGATGTAAAAGTTGCTAAAATGATGGATAAAACACTAGACAAAGGCGCATCTAATATAATACCTGCATATATAGACAAAAATGAAAATTTAAGCAATACGCGCTCAAGCATAATAACAAAAGAGCAATTTGAAAATTTGCAAAAATATATGAAGAAAATTATAAAACAAATATCTGAAGAAATTTTAAGTGGTAAAATACAATTAAATCCATATAATAATGTAAAAAAGAAAAAAACGCCATGCGAGTACTGTGAATATAAAACGATTTGTGGTTTTAATGATACACAAAATGGAAACCAATATAATTATATTAACCAGAAAGCAAAAGAAGAAATACTACAGTCTATAAAGGAAAATGTATAGAGGAGGATTTATGGATTTATCAAATTCAGAGATAGTACATGTAAAAGAAGGACCGATAGAATATTTGCAATTTAGGAGGTTACTACAATATAAGGACATTTTAAAACATGCATATTCATTAGGAATAGATAGAAACTTTAGGACATCAGTTTCAAATTATGCTGATGCTATGAATGATTATAAATTATTGTGTGATGCAATAAATTTAGATGTTAAAAATATAGTAAAGCCTTTACAAATTCATTCAGATATAATAAAAGTAGTAGATAAAAAATCGCAACTACATGAGTTAAATTCAGATGGATTAATAACCAATAAGAAAAATATAATTTTATCTACAACGAATGCAGATTGCATATTATTAATATTGTTTGATCCAAAACAAAAGGTTATTGCAAATGTACATTCGGGATGGAAAGGTACTTTGCAAAGGATATCTGTTAAAGCAGTGCAAAAAATGTGTATGCAATTTCAATGTAAGGCAGAGGACATAATTATTTGTATATGTCCAAGTATACGAAAATGTCATTTTGAAGTAGAAAAAGATGTTAAAGAACTATTTGAAAAAGAATTTCAAGACATTGAAAAAAATTACTTTATAGAGGAAAAAATAGTAGATAAAAAGTGGAATATAGATACAGTAGAAATAAATAAACAGATTCTACAAAAAGAAGGAATTAAAAAAAATAATATTATAGATAGTGGAATTTGTAGCGTATGCAATAGTGAATTAATCCATTCCTATAGAGTAGAAGGTAAAGAATATAAATTAAACACAGCAATTATTAGTATGTAAAAAAGGAAGAAGGAATAGTATGAAGATAAAAAATTTATTTGAAAATCTAGTAAGTTCGTTCAAGAAAATATTGGAAAGATTTCCAATAACAACTGTAAGTATATTATTTACAACAGCACTTCAAGTGATTTGTATAGATAATATTTTTGCTATAGGAACTATAATGACGAATATTATACCATTTCTAACATATTTCAGTGTGGGAGCATTACTTACAGAATCAGTATATGCGGAAAAAAGTACAAGGCGTAAGTCAATTTATGTTATATTTGCAGTTATTTCTGCTTTATTAACAATTTTAGGACATGCTGATATTGGTATAGACTTTTGGAGAATTTCTTTAAGCTATGTTTCAATCTTAATACTAATATCTATATATTTTTTACATAAACATTCGGGAAAAACTATAGAAGAATACACACTAAAAGTCTTTTCTAATATTCTAAAAAGTGCAGTTACATATGGTATATTGGCAGTGGGTATAGCTGTAATATATGCAATATTTGTTTATTTAATTTTTGACATTAAATTTACACTACTAGCTAGACTTGAAATTCTTCTATTGGGAATGTATTATGAAATAAGGGTTTTATATAGCCTTGTTGATGTTGAAGCTGAGGTTAGCAACTTTTTTAAAGGTTTAGTTAAGAATGTTTTAAGCATATTAGTTGTAGCTTCTTTTGCAATTATTTATATGTATATAATAAAAATAGTAGTTTCAAGAGATATTCCAAAAAATCAGATATTTAGAATATTATCAGCATTATTTGTAATTGGAATGCCAATTTGGACTATGGCGAAACATTATAAAACTGAAGACTTGTGGTATAAAATTATAATAAAATTACCAATAGCATTTATTCCTTTTATCTCACTACAAATATATTCAATGGGAATTAGAATTATTGAAAATGGTTTCACACCAGCAAGATACTTATCAGTTATTTTAATTATTTTTGAAATAATATATATTACAATGTATATTATAAAAAATGAGAAAATATCAAACTTAATATTAGTACTAGGAGGATTAATTGTAATATCTTTAGTTGTACCAGGAGTAAATATGTTTAGTATTTCTAATGCAAGTCAGTATAACAGATTAAAAGTATATTATGAAAAAACAGATTATACAGCTGAAGAAAAAAATAATATATATAGTGCTTATGAATACTTAAAACATTCGGTGGATGGTAATAAATATCTGAGTAAATTGAGTCAATATGATATTGAAAAAATAACAGGATTTCATAATATAAAAAGTAGTTATAGTAATTATGCTTACATAAATTATAATGGTAGTTTAGGTAAAATAGATATGGAAAATTATAACTATTTGTATCCTATTAAGGATTCGGAATATGATACAGATGGAATAGATAAAATCTATATAACTAGTGAAAGTTCTAGTATAGATATTACAAATATAGTAAAGGATTTTGTACGAAGGCATTCTGAGTCTGAAAGTGCATTTAATATGTACATTAAGAGTAATAATGAGATTGATATAAATGGTAAAAAGTTAATAATAACTAATTTATATGTTCGCTATGATGAGGATACATTGAGAATTGAATCGTACACTATAAATGGTTATTTGTTAAGTATGTAGGGGGAAAAATATGAAAATTCCAGAATATTTGAAAATAGGTGATACAATAGGAATTTGTGCTCCATCTGATGGAATTAATGAGCAAGATAAGATAGAAAAATTAGACAAAGCAATATTACAATTGCAAAAAATGGGATACAAAGTTATTGAAACTCCAAGTGTTAGGAAAAGTGATAAAGGAAGAAGTGCTATTGCGAAATTAAGAGCTGAAGAATTTATGAGTCTTTGGACTAATAAACAGGTAAAGTTAATTATATATGCTGGTGGTGGCGATTTTTTAATGGAAATGCTAGACGAGTTAGATTTTGATATAATAAAAAATAGTACACCAAAGTGGACACAAGGATATTCTGATATTACTCATTTAAGTGTTTTGCTTAACACAATATGTGATATACCAAGTATATATTGTGATGCAATTAAAAGTTATGCTATGGAGCCATTATATCGCAATTTGACAGATAGTTTGAAAATTGTATCTGGTAATGCTGTAGAGCAGAAATCATTTGATAAACATGAGGATGTAACAATACAAAGTGAAGAAAATGCAGATTATACATATAACTTAACACAAAAAACTGAGTGGAAAAATATAACTGGGCAAGATAAAATTGTAATGCAAGGAAGATCAATAGGAGGATGCTTGGATTGTATTGATACATTAATTGGAACCAAATATGACAAGGTAGCAGAATATATAAATAAATATAAAAATGATGGTATATTATGGTTCCTAGAGGTTTATGAAATGAATACTCCACAGCTTGAGCGAGTTTTGTGGAAAATGAAAAATGCAGGATATTTCTCACATTGTAATGGAATTATTTTTGGAAGACCATTGATAATGAGGGAAGATTATGATTTGAGTGCTAATGAAGCTATATCAGAGGTTATTGGAAAAATGAATATTCCGATAATTGCAGAAGCGGACATTGGGCATGTAGCACCACAACTTGCAGTTGTTCAGGGAGCTGTTTTGAAGGTCGTTTCACAAAATGGAAAAGGTGTAATAGAAACAATATTAAAATAAAATATAGAGGTAGTATATGTACGATAATTGGGAAGAATTGAAACAAAGTATTGTAAATTGTAATAAATGTAAGCTATGCAAAAATAGAACGAATATTGTATTTGGAACAGGTAATGAACAATCAGATTTAATGTTTATTGGAGAAGGACCTGGTGCAGACGAGGATAAAGAAGGAATTCCTTTTGTTGGTAGAGCAGGGAAATTAATGAATATGGCATTTGAAGGATTAGCTTTAGATAGAAATAGCGTATATATTGCTAATATTGTAAAGTGTAGACCACCAGCAAATAGAAATCCAGAAGACGACGAGGCACAAGCATGTTTAGATTATTTGAGAAATCAAGTACTATTAGTAAAGCCTAAAATTATTGTGCTTTTAGGAAGTGTTGCTTTGAAAAATATACTTGGGAAAGAATATGGAATAACAGCATCAAGAGGAACATGGATAGAAAAAAAGGGAATTTTATATATGCCAACTTGGCATCCAGCAGCATTACTTCGTGATGATAATAAAAAGATTGATTTTTGGTGTGATTTAAAGAAAATTATAGAGAAAAGGAATGAACTAGAAGGATGAACGAAGAAATAAAAGAAAAAGCAGAATATTGTTTAAATTGTAAAACGAAACCATGTCAAACAGGATGTCCACTAGAAAATGACATACCTTTATTTATTAAATTATTAAAGGAGGAGAAGTATCAAGAAGCTTATGATGTGCTATGTAAAACAACGGTATTGCAACCAATTTGTGGAAGAATTTGCCCACATCAAAGTCAATGTCAAGGTAGTTGCACTAGAAGATTTAAAGGAAATAGTGTGAGTATAGGAGACTTAGAGGCATATGTGGGTGACATAGCGATTAATAATGATTTTCCAATATACAAATTTACAGAGGAAAAGAAAAACAAGAAGATAGCAATTGTTGGAGGGGGGCCAGCCGGAATTTCAACAGCTGCTATGTTAGTGCGAAATGGTTATGATGTAGTAATTTATGAGAAATATAGGAAATTAGGTGGAATTTTAAGGCATGGAATACCAGCTTTTAGATTGTCTGAAGAAGTAGTAGATAAAACAATAAATAAGATTTTAGAGTTAGGTATTGAAGTGGAATATGAAAAAGAACTGGGTAAGAATATTACATTAGAAGAGTTAGAGCAAAAATATGATGCAGTATATCTTTCTTTTGGTGCTAATATTTCGTCAAAAATGGGGATAGAAGGCGAGGAGAAGGAAGGAGTATATGGTGGAAATGAATTATTAGAATATAATAATCATCCAGACTATACAGGAAAAAATGTAGCAGTTATAGGTGGCGGAAATGTTGCAATGGATGTGTCAAGAACAGTAAAAAGAAGAGGAGCTAAAGAAGTTACCGTTATTTATAGAAGAGCAGAAGAACAAATGCCTAGTGAAAAAAAAGAAATAGCAGATGCCAAAAAAGAAGGAGTAAAGTTTTTATTCCAAAATAATATTGTGAGAATTATAGGCGATAATAGTGTAAAACAAATTGAATGTGTAAAAACAGAGCTTATAAAAAAAGAGGGAGAAAGTAGATTATCTCCTGTAAATATAGAAAACAGCAATTATTTAATGGATATGGATTATGTGATTATGGCAGTTGGAGCAAAGGCAGATGAAAAAATAGTAACTAAATTAGGTTTAGAGTTAACTAATAGGGGATATATAAAAATAGACGAAAACTATATGACTTCTAAGCGAGGAGTTTTTGCAGGAGGAGATTTGGGAGGAATAAGGTCTACAGTGGCATGGGCAAGTCGCTCTGGAAGAAAAGCTGCAGAAGCTATAATGAAATTTTTAGGATAGTAAAAGAAAGTTTGGAAAAAATTCCAAACTTTCTTTTACTATCTAGTAACTTCAACATAATCTGTTGTGTCGGGCCTTGTAACATCTGAATTTTTTACTGTTCCAAATTCGTATGTATAGTTAACAGTTGAATTATCAGCTTTATTTACCATTTTTAGTGGTAATCCAGTAGTAGCATCAATGTATTTTTCTGTATATTGATCTCTAATAACATAACAATCTTTTCCATAAAGTTTTGTTTTATCTATATTAGCAGTAAGTGATAACCATAAATTATATGATAAATTGTTATCATTAAATGATATAGGTGTTACGTTACTAATATTAGTTTGTTTTTGTAATTGTTTTATTTCGTTAGTATCTGTTAAAACAAAGCAATCTGTATTTGATTTATAGTTTGTGAGTGTTATTTTATCTTTTTCTTTAGAACACATTGTCATTGTAAATAAAAATTCTCCGTCTTTATAATATTCCTCTACTATGTTCATTTCTTCTCCATAAAGAGATACTAATTTTAAATGATAATTTTTATTATTTGTGATTTTCTGTTCTTTATTATATAAGTTAGTAAGAATAAATAATCTTCGTACTAATACTATTAAAAACAATACAATTACAATTAGCAATATATTGCGTACTATTTTTAATGTACTATTACATTTTTTTTCTTTTGAATTTTCTTCAAATTTTTTGTTTTCTTCCATATTTATCAATCTCCTTCTATTATTATATGTAAATATTTACTTTATATATAATATACTTCGTATAGTTTGTCAAGTTTTGCTTAGTAAAAAACAGAAAAAAATAAATTTTTGTACTTTCTTATATTTTTATTTACTTTTTTTATTTTTGTGGTATAATATGAATATGCTTATTGAAGAGGACATTTGCAATGTGAGTGTCCAATAAGCAAAAAAATGGTTTAAGAATGCTAAACATCTATTACTAGGAGGTATTTTTATGACAACAAAAAGAAGAGGTTTTAGTATTTTTTTAGCATTAATTATGGCTTTAGCTATAGGAACAACAGCGATGGCAGCCGAGAGCCCAGCTACACTTGATTCTTTGTACGGATATACATCATTTTACCATTATGGAGAGTACGACAATAGTGGCATTTTTTATGTGGATGTTACTGGTTCTGCAAGTGCTACAGGTACGGCCAAATTCTATATTAGCGGCTTTTCAGCAGATGATGCTGTTAGGATTGTCTTGTATAGACCAGATGGTACAGTAGCATGGGATAGTATATCTTATGGAGGTTCTATGATTACCATGGAGAATCGGGATAAATGGAAAGACCAAGGTATTACATTCCCCAATGCTCAAGTCGGATTTTATCGAGTTGACTTTGCAGTAGTGAACTTCGATGGTGGATGGCCGGGGTCAGGCACTATTGAGTGCTGGATTGAATAAATATTTATAAAGCTTTAGAAGTTTTTTATTAACATTATGACTTTAGCATTCTTTACCATTTCCGCAGATATTGTGTTATACAATTCTGCGGTTTTTTATTGTTTCCAAGAATCGTAGCCAGATTCTGCGGAATTTATTCCAATTAATTTCTTTAATTTTTGGAATAAATGTGAGAAAAATGTATTCTTAATAGGTACAGGTACAAAACTATTTTCTAGTTGATTATACCTAATTTCTAAGGCTGCCATTTTTTTAATATAATATTCGTTAAAAAAGGTGTAATTATCTGTTATTCCAATGTAGTTTTGATAGTTATATAATTTCCTTCTATATGTTTCTACTTGCTCCAAATTTTGTATTAAATTAAAGGTACTATCAAAATAACTGGTTAGAATTAAGTTTTGTGTTTTAATGAATAATTTTTTTATTCTATTTCTAATTTTTTCTATATCTTTTGAAATACTATTTATTTTATTTAGTTTGTCTGTGTTGGCTAATTCGTTATTTTTCATAGCAATAGAATCTTCTAAATACATTATTGAGTCAATATTCCTTTCTATTTTCTGATAAGCCTCTTTGTTTGTTAAAGATATAAATTGACTTTCGAATGAATTGTTGCTGTATATTGTGCTGTTAAATAATGCATAATCTCCAGTAATGTAAGCCATTTGTGCTACTAAGTTACATTCTAAAGCATAATAAGATGGACTACAAGTTGGAAAAGTTATATCAAAGTATTTTACTATATCATTTTTAATATTTAATGCTTTACAACTCATAGTTTGAACAGCTGCTTCATTTAATGCCATACCAGGAAGTGAACGATTAGAAAAATCACATAGTCCCAATGTAAGTAAATTGCCATTTGTATCTTTTAATTCTTGTAAGCAGTGAATACATTCGTGAACAGCTTGAATATTAATATCGTCAGGGTTGGTATTTTCATTAAAATATATAGAAGAATTCTTGTAATAATATTTAGCAGTAGATAAGTCCTCAGGTAATTTGGCAAAATACATATCTATTCTAGAAAGTTTTATAAATAAGTCGTCATAGTTTAAATTTTGCTCTGGAAAATTAGATACAAGTTTTTCTGCTACATTTTTAGCAATAGAGTTAACTGTTAAAGTATCTATTTTTTGTATTACTTCAATTCCTTCCTTTTTCAAATCTTGTTCTATGCTCATTAATAAAATTTCTCCTTAGTTTATAATATAGATACATTATATTATAACTAAGGAGAAAAAGGTGTGTCATATACATTAAAATTGTATTACATTTTTATTACAGGCTATTTTACAACAATGTTATATATTTTATTTTTTACATATATTTCCTTTACAATTGTTTTTCCATCTATAAATTTTTGAGCAGCAAGATGAGCTTTTTCTTTTATAATGTCCTCAGAACTATCCATAGGAACCTGCACAGTTGCTCTTAATTTTCCATTAACTTGTATAGGAAGTTCTATAGTATCTTCAATAGTTTTTTCTGCATCAAATGTTGGCCAAGTTTCATAAGAAATTGTATTATCATGACCTAATTTACTCCATAATTCTTCAGTAATATGAGGAGCAACAGGATTTAACAATTTCAAAAATCCTTCTGCATATTCTAAAGGTAAAACATCTTCTTTATAAGCAGAGTTTATAAAAATCATCATTTGAGATATAGCAGTATTAAAGTACATATTCTCATAATCTTCAGTTACTTTTTTTACTGTATAATGATAAATTCTTTCTAAAGCCTTATTTTCAGCATTTTTTATTTTATCAGATTCTACATATAATCTCCAAACTCTATCTAAGAATTTTTTAGAACCATCAATTCCATTTGGATCCCATGGTTTTGCAGCATCAATAGGTCCCATAAACATTTCATATACTCTTAAAGCATCAGCTCCAAATTCTTTTACCATATCGTCTGGGTTAATAACATTTCCTTTTGACTTACTCATTTTTTCACCATTAGAACCAAGAATCATACCTTGATGGCGTAATTTTTGGAATGGTTCTTTAACAGGAACAATACCTTTATTATATAAATAATTGTTCCAGAATCTAGAATATAGCAAATGACCTACTGCATGTTCAGGACCTCCAACATAAAGGTCAACAGGTAGCCAATGAGCTAATAGTTCTTTATTTGCAAGTTCATTTTTATTATGAGGGTCTATATATCTTAAGAAGTACCAGCTAGAACCAGCAGAACCAGGCATTGTACTAGTTTCTCTTTTTGCGGGTTTTCCTTCAAACTCAGTATTAACCCAATTAGTTGCTTTATCTAATGGAGAAGCACCAGTTTTTGAAGGACTATAATCTTCAAGTTCTGGTAAAATTAAAGGTAAATCTTCATCTGCAAGTGCTTTCATTTCGTCATCCAAATAAACAATTGGAATAGGTTCACCCCAATAGCGTTGTCTTGCAAAAATCCATTCACGAAGTTTGTAATTTACTTTCTTTTTACCAATATGCTTTTCTTCAAGCCAATTAGTAATTTTATTTATCGCATCTTCTTTATTTAAACCATTAATGAAATCAGAATTAATATGAATGCCATCACCAATAAATGCTTCTTTTGAAATATCTCCACCCTCTAATACAGGTATAATTTCAAGATTGAATTTTTTAGCAAACTCATAATCGCGTTCATCATGCGCAGGAACTGCCATGATAGCTCCTGTACCATATGTAGAAAGTACATAATCTGAGATCCATATAGGAATTTGCTTATTATTAACAGGATTAATTGCATAAGCACCTGTAAATACACCAGTTTTTTCTTTGTTTAATTCAGTTCTTTCCAAGTCAGATTTAGAGGCAGAAAGCTTAATATAATCCTCAACAGCACTTTTACATTCAGGTGTAGTAATTCTTGAAACTAAATCATGTTCTGGAGCTAATACACAATATGTTGCTCCAAATAGGGTATCTGGTCTTGTTGAAAATACAGTAAAGGTTAATTCAGAGTTGGCAATTTTAAAGGTGATTTCAGCACCTACAGATTTACCAATCCAATTTTTTTGTATTTCTTTTGTAGATTCTGGCCAATCAATTTCGTCTAAGCCATCTAACAAAATATCGGCATATTTTGGAATATCCATAACCCATTGTTTCATCTTTTTACGAACAACAGGGAAACCGCCTCTTTCACTTTTTCCATTGATTACTTCATCATTAGATAAAACACAACCCAAACCTTCACACCAGTTAACAGGCATTTCAACTAACTTTGCAAGTCCATCTTTATATAATTGTTTAAAAATCCATTGAGTCCATTTATAATAATCTGGATCACAAGTTGAAATTTCTTTATCCCAGTCAAAAGAAAGACCTAGCATTTTTAATTGCTTTTTAAATGTTTCAATATTATCTTGAGTAAATCCCGCTGGATGATTTCCTGTTTTTATAGCATATTGTTCGGCTGGTAAACCAAATGCATCCCATCCCATAGGATGTAAAACATTATATCCTTGCATCCTTTTCATTCTAGATAAAATATCTGTTGCGGTATATCCTTCAGGGTGACCAACATGAAGACCTTGACCAGATGGGTAGGGGAACATGTCTAAAGCATAAAATTTAGGCTTAGAAAAATCCCAAACATCAGTAAAAAAGGTTTTATTTTCATCCCAATATTTTTGCCATTTTTTTTCAATTTCATTAAAGTTATATGCCATATGCGTTACTCCTTTTATTCAAATTTGTTTTATTATATAACAAAATCCTTAGAAAGAAAAGTGAATAATTGCAATTTATGAATAATTTTTACTTAATTTATAAAAAAATATAGAATAACTGTTATAATAAAATTATAAAATGTCAAAATATAAATGGAGGAATTAGTATGTTAATACTTATTGAATTGTTGAAGTTTATTGTATATTCATTACTGCTTGTTGGAATATCAAAATATGTATTAGTTAAAGTTTTGAGAAAATTAGCAGAAAGTTTGAACTTAAAGCCACACACAGTTGGAAATATTGCAGGAATGGCAACATCAATGCCAGAGTTTTTAAGTGTAACTTTTGCTTCTATGTCAGGTTTAATAAGTACAAGTGTGTATAATATTTTTAGTTCAAACTTAATTAATTATATACAATATATTTTCTCAATTTTCTTAAATAAAAATCAGAAGATACTAAATAATATAGCACTACGAATAGATTTAATTATGTCTTTTATTACAATACTTATTCCAATTGCGATGATTGCGTTAAACATACCTGTTAACTTAGGACTTGTTCCAGCATTCCTCCTTTTATTTATATTGTTTTACTTTATCAATGTAAATTCTCATAAAGTGTATTTAGAGCAGGAAGAACAGGAAAAAAATAAAGTTATAGAAAATGAAAGAAAATTTATAATAGGCAAGAGAAAAGCAATTGTAAAGTATGCTACTTATTTAATATTTACTGGTATTATACTATTTATAATTGGGAATTTACTTAGCGGTGTTTTAGAAAGTTTGTGTTTAGAGTTTAATATACCAGAAATTGTTATTGGTATTGCACTTGGAATTATTACAAGTTTGCCAGAACTAATTACTTTCTTTGAGTCACAAAAACATTATAAAAGTAATGAAGATGTGAAACTAGGAGTAGTTGAGGCAACTAATAATTTATTAACTTCGAATATTTTGAACTTGTTTATTATACAAAGTTTTGGAATAATAATATATTTAATTTTTAATTAATATGCATAAATTTCCCAGTATATGAATATATTAGAATAAAGGGGAGAAGTGTATATGCAAGAACAATATGAAAAGGAATTTAATTTACCAGAAAGAACAGATAAGGATTTTGACATTCAATTAGTAAAAAGTATTATAGCTACTAAGCAAGAATTAGAAAATGCAAATAAAAATTTTGAGTTTGCAGAAGATGGGTTAGTAGATTATTATTTATATCAAATTAAAGCAAATCAAGCAAAATTAAACTATTTAATTGGAAAAGCAAAAAAATATGGAGTAGTTGTAGATAGAATAAGCCAAATAAATATTAAAAATATGGACTCAGAAGTTATTTAGTTTAAGAATAAATATACAAGCTTAATCATAATATGTACAAGAAGATACAGGGGGGATTAAGTTTGAATAATACAATTATAGTATATTTAGCATGTATTTGTTTTTTATTTATATTTGGAAAAGTGTTTATATTGCCAATAAAAACTATTGTTAAATTGATATTAAACTCGGTATTAGGTGGAGTT
The DNA here is from genome assembly GCA_947632535.1 of uncultured Clostridia bacterium. Classification (GTDB taxonomy): domain Bacteria; phylum Bacillota; class Clostridia; order TANB77; family CAG-508; genus CANRPR01. The sequence continues at coordinate 19,404 of CANRPR010000009.1, forward strand.
TTAATATTCGTTATAAACCTAATAGGAAATATGTTTGAATTTCATATTGGTTTAAACTACATAACAATAGTTTTTGTTGGTATTTTAGGGGTTCCAGGTGCCATTTTATTAATGGCATTGAAACTGTTTTTGGGCTAATAATTAATTTTATTCAACTGTAACAGATTTTGCAAGATTTCGTGGTTTATCAACATCTAATTCCTTTGCTTTTGAAATATAGTAAGACAATAGCTGTAAAGGAATAATAGACAAAACAGGTGATATTAATGGATTGATATCTGGTATTCTAACTACTTCGTTAAAAGTATGATTACCTAAATCTTGGTTAGTAACTATGAATGTTTTAGCTCCTCGAGTTATTACCTCTTGAATATTACTAATAGATTTTTCTACTAAATTTGCATCAGTTATAATTCCAATAACAGTAATACCATTTTCAATTAATGCAATAGGTCCATGCTTTAGTTCACCACCAGCATATGCCTCTGAATGTATATAAGAAATCTCTTTTAATTTTAAAGAGCCTTCCATAGCAACAGAATAATCTGTGCCTCTGCCTAAAAAGAAAATATCATGTTCAGTACAAATTTGGTGTGCAAATTCTTTTATAGTATTTACATTTTTTAGAATAGATTCAATTTTTTGAGGTAATTGCAAAATGTCATTCTTCAAAGAAAAGATTATTTCTTCTTTGTCTACTTTTAATGTCTCAGCAAAATATATTGCGAGAATTGAAAGTAGAGTTACTTGACTTGTGTAAGCTTTTGTGGAAGCAACAGCAATTTCTGGACCAGCATGAGTGTATATAGTATAATCGGCTTCGCGAGTAATTGAACTGGCAATTACATTGGTTATTGCTAATGTTTTAGCTTTCATGGCTTTTGACAATTTTAAAGCAGCAATAGTATCAGCTGTTTCTCCAGACTGACTAATGAAAATACATAAAGTATTTTTATCAATTATAGGATTCCTATACCTGAATTCTGAAGCAATATCAACAAATACAGGGATATTGCATAATTTTTCAAAAATAGGTTTTGTGGCAAGACCAGCATGCATAGCTGTACCACATGCAACGATATATATTTTATTTATACTTTTTAAATATTCCTCTGTTAAAGAAAGGTCGTCAAAATTACAAGGTTCGTTAGCTTTTAATCTAGAACCCATTGTTTCTCGAATTGCTTTAGGTTGCTCATGAATTTCTTTTAACATGTAGTCATCATAACCATCTTTTTCAGCGGCTGAAGTATCCCAATCAATATTTTTTAATTCTTTTGATATTGGTTCAAGTGAATCATTATAGAAATTTATATTATCTACAAATAATTCCGCAATATCGCCATCATTTAGTAAGTAAAAGCTTTTTGTATAAGATAGAATGGCTGGAATATCTGAGCATACAAAGTTTTCATGATTTCCTTTTCCAATAACTAAAGGACTATCCTTTCTAGCAACTATCATAGTATCAGGATGTAATTTACATATTACTTCAATGGCATAACTACCTTTTAAGTTTTTAATAGCAGAGCTAACAGCATGTAAGAAACGATTATTATTTGATTTATCAATTTCATAATAATAGTGTATTAAGTTTGGAATAACTTCTGTATCTGTATCAGAAATAAAGTGATAGCCATTACTCATTAGGAAATTCTTTAATTCTTGATAATTTTCGATAATTCCATTGTGAACTACGCTAAATGTATTAGAGTTATCCATGTGAGGATGAGAATTTTCACGAGAAGGTTTACCATGAGTTGCCCATCTTGTGTGTGCAATACCAATAGTACCGCTTAATTTATTTATATCAGGTAAAGAGGCTAGATTATTAACTCTACCTTTATCTTTTAAAATTGAAATATGATTATTTTCAATAGTAGAAATACCAGCAGAATCGTATCCTCTGTATTCTAATTTTAATAAGCCATCTAATAAAATAGGGTATGCTTTTTTGTTACCAAGGTAACCAACAATTCCACACATAAAAAACCTCCTGAAATATAGTTTAATAATATAATATTACAACAAACTCAAAAAAGTAGCAAGTACAGGTAATAAAAATTAAGAATAATGTTTACCAATGCAAAATAATGTGCTATAATAAAGAATAATATATTTTAAGGAGGAAGTAATGGGGGATCTTAAAGTATTAATAAAAGAAGAAGAATTACAAGAAAGAATAAAAAAAGTAGCAGAGCAAATTACGAAGGATTATGAAAACAAAGAAATAGTATTAATTTGTATTTTAAAAGGTTCTACATTTTTTACAGTTGATTTGGCAAAAAGAATAGATAATCCATTAAAAATAGAGTTTATACAAGTATCTAGCTATCATGATAGTACTGAAAGTTCTGGAAATGTAGTAATGAAGTTAGATTTGAAGGAATCAATAGAAGGTAAGGATATTATAGTTGTAGAGGATATTATTGATACAGGAAGAACCTTAAGTTATTTGTTAGATTATTTAAAAGGAAAAAATCCAGCAAGTATAAAGTTATGTACATTACTAGATAAGCCAGAAAGAAGAATGTATGATGTACAAGTAGATTATGTTGGTTTTGAAATACCAGATAAGTTTGTAGTTGGTTATGGATTAGATTTTGGTGAACTTTATAGGAATTTGCCATATGTGGCATACATAGAATCATAATTCAGAAAGGAAAATTTAATGTTTAATATAGAAGCAGAATTGAAGAAACTGCCTCAAAAGCCAGGCGTATATATTATGAGAGATAAAGAAAATAATGTAATATATGTTGGCAAAGCTATTGTTTTGAGGAACCGTGTTAAGCAATATTTTAGGAAGAATAATAAAACTAAAAGAATTGAAAACATGGTTTCTTTAATTGACCATTTTGAATATATTGTGACAGATAATGAAGCAGAGGCACTAATATTAGAGTGTAACTTGATAAAGGAATATAGACCAAAATTCAATGTCCTTTTAAAGGACGATAAAACATATCCGTATATAAAAATAGATATAAAGTCTGATTATCCGAAAGTATCTATTACAAGAAGAATTTTAAATGATGGTGCAAAGTATTTTGGTCCATATGCTAATGCTGGTAGCGCTAGAGAAATGGTGGAATTTATAAAGGAAAGGTTTAAAATAAGGCAGTGTAAAAGTTTTAAATCGAATAAGAGAGCATGTTTAAATTATCATATAAAAAGATGCTTAGCACCATGTATGGGATATGTGACTAGAGAAGAATATATGAAACAGATTAATCAGATAATGATGTTGTTAGAGGGAAAAATTGCTCCGGTTTTAAGAGAAATTGATGAAGAAATAAAAGAAGAAGCGGAGAAATTAAATTATGAGGAAGCGGCATATTTACGAGATAAAAAGATAGCAATAGAAAGAATTTCGCAAAAGCAAAAGGTTTCAAATATAACGGAAAATGATATTGATGTTATAGGAATTGCAAAAAATGAATTAAATGTATGCATAGAGATATTCTTTGTTAGGAAGAGCAAAATGATAGGTAGAGAGCATTACTTTTTTGATAATCTAAATCAGATGCCGGAAGAGGAGATTTTGTCGGGCTTTTTAAAGCAATATTATATTACCAAAGATGAAATACCACATAGAATTATGATACCACAGGAATTAGAGGAAAAAAATATAATAGAGCAATGGTTATCAGATAAAGCAGGAAGAAAAGTAGAATTGAAGGCACCTAAAAAAGGCGAAAAATTAAAATTTGTTGAAATGGCTAGTAGTAATGCAAAAGTTACTTTGGAAAATAGAGCAAGTGAAAAATATGATGTTCTAAGAGAGCTACAAACTGTATTAGAAATGGATAAATTACCAAGAAAAATAGAGACATATGATATATCTAATATATCTGGTACAAACATGGTGGCAGGAATGTGTGTACTCCAAGATGGCGTAATTAATAAAAAGCTGTCAAGAAGATTCAAAATAAAAACTATATTTAATCAAGATGATCCAAAATGTATGGAAGAAGTTATTACAAGAAGGTTGAAACATTCGATAGAAGATGCATCAGGAGGATTTGGAGATTTACCAGATGCTATTTTTGTGGATGGAGGAATTACACAGATAAGGGCAGCAAAGAAAGCAATAAGTAAATATCCGGACATTAATGTTTTGGTATTTGGAATGGTAAAGGACAACAAGCATACGACTAGGGCTTTAATAAATGAAAATAAAAAGGAATTGAAAATTTCACAAAATCTTATGAACTTGATTACGCAATTTCAAGATACTGTGCATGAGACAGCCATTGAATATCATAGAAAGCTGCGTGAGAAGGCAATGATACAATCTCAATTGGATGAAGTTAGTGGAATAGGTGAGGTAAAAAAGCAAGAATTGCTGAAGTATTTTGGAAGTGTGGATAAAATAAGACAGGCTAGTATAGAAGATATAATGAAAGTTAAAGGAATTAATAAAAATATAGCAGAGAGAATTAAGGAGAAACTATAATTCTCTCTGCTTTTTACAAATTTTATTGTTCTACAATCATTTTAGAAATACCATAAATTAGTCTCATTTTATCGGGTGGACAATTTTTTAATAAAGTAGAAAAGTCTTCTACTAAATAATCGGCTGAAGATGCAGATGTACCGTCTAAAACATATGACATTTTGACATCTATTAATCCACATATTTCCTCTAATCTACTTAAACTGATTTTGTATTTTCCACATTCAATTCTACTTAAACAAGCAACAGAAATATCTAAACTTTCGGCTAATTGTTCTTGAGTTAAATGTTTATTCATTCGTGCTTTTTTTAATCTATTACCAATAACACTATAATCTAAAGCCATTAGTATCCATCCTTCCTTTTAAATTAATAAATATTATTATTGAATATAGCATTGATAAGTTAAACTTGACAGAAACTAATAAGTAAAGTTTAACTACAAATCTACAAAGATTAATTATATATTTTTTTAAGATAAAAGGATAAAAAAGAATTGATATAAATGAAAAAATTAGGAATAGTCGGAATAATCCGACTAACACATTATGAAAAAATATTAAGTAAAATTGTAAAAATTTTCTAAGAGGAATTTGTAAAAAAATGTCGAAAAAATTTTAACTAAACTTGCACAATTGTAAAATTTTAGTAGGCAAAACTCACTAAATGTGATATAATATATGAAAAATTAGTAATATGTAGGAAGGAATACAAAATGTATAAATTTTTTGTAGCAAATGGACAAATAACTGGAAATATAATCGAAATAACAGGAAAAGATGTAAATCATATAAAAAATGTGTTGAGATTAAAAGAAAAAGATATAATACTAATTTGCGATAAAAATTATCAGCATACATATGAATGCCAGATACGAGAAATGAGCAAAGATAATGTGATATGCGAAATATTAAGTGAAAACAAAAATACAACTGAATCAAATGTATATATACATCTATTTCAGGGGCTTCCTAAAGCGGAAAAAATGGAAACAATCATACAAAAAACTATAGAAGTTGGAGTTAGTGAAATAACGCCTGTAATTATGAATAGATGTGTAGTTAAGTTAGACGAAAAAAATAAAATTAGTAAAATGCAACGATGGCAAAAAATAGCAGAAGTGGCAGCAAAGCAGTGTAAAAGGGATATGATACCACAAATTAATATGCCATTAAATTTGAAAAATATATATGAAAACTTGGAAAACTATGATATAGTATTGGTAGCATATGAGGAAGAATATAATGTTACAATAAAACAAATATTGAAGCAAATTCATAACGACAATGGAAATAATATACGAATTGCTATTATAATTGGTCCAGAAGGTGGAATTGAAAAGGAAGAAATAGAAAATTTAAAGAAAAATGTTCGAAATACAAAAATTGTATCTTTAGGAAAAAGAATATTAAGAACAGAAACAGCGCCAATAGTAATGTCTACAATTATTATGTATGAATTGGAAGGAGAATAACTGTGTCAAAAAAAGTAAAAACAAAAAGTACATCAGAAGAGAAGTCTGTTAAGGAAATGCAAACAGAGTTAGAAGAAAATCGCAAACAGCAGAAGAAGTTACCAAAAGATGTGAAAAATGTAATAAATAAAAAAGTATTTACCAATATGACTATTGCGATAGTTGTTATGTTATATTTATTTCTTATTAATATAGGTTCAATGAATATTGATTCTGTTACTTATATAAATGATTTGAGAGTGTTTAGTATGTTATTAATAACATTAACTATTATACTATTTGAAATTAGTTACAAAAGGGATAGTGGAGCTCTTTGCATAAATGGTATAGAAGCTTTAATTTTAGCTATATTCACTTTAACATTTCCATATATATATGTACTAATGAATAAGAAATTTAATTTAATCATATCTTCTATTTCGTTTATATTTGGAGCATATTATGTTGGAAAAGCAATATTAGTGTATATAAAAGGAAAACGAAACTATTTAAGAACATCAAATGATATTAAACAGATATTAAAATAGGGAGGAGAAAAATATTATGAGGAGTATGACTGGATATGGAAGGTCAAAATTAGAATTACCTAATAGAAGCTATCAAGTAGAAATAAAGGCTGTTAACCACAAATACTGTGATATAAATATAAAAATACCAAGAAATATTAGTTACTTAGAAGAAGATGTGAAAAAGTATCTACAGACCTATATTACAAGAGGAAAAATAGATGTTATAATTACATTTGAAAATAATACTTCTCAAGGAATTAATGTGGGTATAAATAAAGAATTAGCAGCACAATACATACATGAATTAAAACAATTAGCTAAAGAAAATGAAATTAGCTCAGAATTATCTATTATAGATATTGTAAAATTACCGGATGTATTGAATGTAGAAAATGTGGAAGAAGAAAGTACTATTGCAGAGGAATTGAAAGAGGCTGTATCACAAGCACTGCAAGGATTTTTAGAAATGAAAAAAGTAGAAGGTGCAAAAATAGAAGAAGATCTGTATAACAGAATTTGCAATATTTCTGATGAAATAGAACAAATTTATGCATATTCTACTGGACTTGTGGAAGAATATGTAGTAAAATTAGAAGGTAGAGTAAAAGAAATCCTAAAAACAGATGTAGTAGATAAAGATAGACTAGCGCAAGAAATTGTAATTTATGCAGATAAAAGTTCTATAGAAGAGGAACTAACAAGATTAAGAAGTCATATTAGTCAGTTTAAAGATTTAATAAAGCAAGATTCTGCAATAGGAAAGAAAACAGACTTTTTAATTCAAGAAATGAATAGAGAAATAAATACAATAGGTTCGAAAGCAAATAATTTAGATATTACGAAATTAGTCATAGAGATAAAAACAGGATTGGAAGACATAAGAGAACAAATTCAAAATATAGAGTAATGGAGGTTTTTATGCAATTAATTAATATAGGTTTTGGAAATATTGTATCTGCGAATAGAATTATTGCAATTGTAAGTCCAGAGTCTGCACCTATTAAAAGAATGGTTCAGGAAGCAAAGGACAATGGAACTGCAGTAGATGCAACTTATGGTAGGCGTACTAGAGCAGTACTAATTATGGATTCAGGACATATTATATTATCAGCCGTTCAGCCAGAAACTGTGGCTGGTAGATTAGATAAAGAAGAAATAGAGGAGGAATAATATTATGATGGTAGAACCAACAGTAACAGATTTGTTAAAAAAAATAAACAATCGTTTTGAATTAGTTGTTGTAACTTCAAAAAGAGCAAGGCAACTATCACAAGGAAGTGTACCACTTACTAAAAAACATGAAGAATCTACAGTAACTTTAGCAGCAGACGAAATTGCTGAAGGTAAGGTGGGAATACAATGTTAGTAATATTATCTGGAGTAGCAGGAGCAGGAAAAGATACAGTAAAAAGGGAAATAATAAAAAGAATGCCAAATGTAAAAACTATTCCATCATATACCACTAGACAGCCTAGAGAGGGTGACATACCAGGACAAACTTATATGTTTATAACTAGAGAAGAATTTGAAGAAAAAATAAGAACAGGTGAGGTATATGAATATGATATACATCATAATCAATATTATGGAGCTTCTAAGGCACATATAGAAAAAGAGGCAGTTAATAATATAGTTATAAAAGATTATGATGTTAATGGAACTGAGAATTTAGTTAAAATATTGGAAAATAGGATTAAAGTAGTTACTATTTTCTTAAATGTAGAAAAAAGTGAACTAGAAAGAAGATTAAAACAAAGGATAGATAATCCAAGTCAAGAAGAAATAGAATTAAGGCTTGGCAGATATGATTATGAAACTTCTAAAATTGGTAATTATGATTATGTAATAAAAAACAATAATTTAGAAAAAACAGTTGCAATTGTAGAAGCTATTATAAAATACGAAAGCGAAAATTAATAATACTATAATAATACCAATAAAAAGGAGAATCTTTTATGGATAGAATGAAAACTTTTGGTATTTATCTATTGATTGTTGTAGTCTTTTTTATTTTTTCTAATATCATGATAAATATTGCATTAAAGTCAACTTATAAGCCAATGGATATATACTTAGAAACACAAAAAGGTGAAGATATTAGTATAGAAGGATCAAAAGCAACATATGTAAATGGAATTGTGCAGGGAAAATTAAAAAATAATACAGGAATAGATATAACTGATAAATACATAAAAATGGATATATATACAGCAAGAGACAATATATTGGGAACTAAATATATACATATACCAAACTTAAAAGCAGGACAAGAACAAGATTTTAAAATGGGATTTAAATTTACTAATGCTGGTATATGCAAAATAAGCATTGTTGATACTGTGGAAAGTGATACTACTGATGTTACATTATTTACAAGTGAAGAACTTGGTTGGTGGGCAATAATGAAGTTGATAGTATTAATGTTAATACCAGTATGATAATTAAAGAATGTTTACAAAAAGCTGTACAAATATTAAAAGAAAATAATATAGCTGATAGTATTCTTGTTTCTAAAATTGTATTAGCATATACTATTAATCAAAATAAGCAGTATTTGTTAGTACATGAAAATGAAGAAATACCAGCAAAATTAGAACAAATATATTTTGATGGAATTAATAAAATTGCAAAAGGCTTACCAATGCAATACATTACACATTATCAAGAATTTATGAAATTAGATTTTTTCGTAAATGAGAATGTTTTAATTCCTAGACCAGATACTGAGAATTTGGTAGAAGAAGTCTTGAAAATTTGTAGTGATGGAAAGAAATATAAGATTTTAGATTTATGTACAGGCAGTGGTGCAGTGGGTATTTCTATTGCACATTATATAAATGATGTAGAAGTTGTTTTATCAGATATAAGTAATTCGGCTTTGAAGGTTGTAGAAGAAAATATAAAAATAAATAAAGTAGAAAATAAAGTGAAAATAGTTGAATCAGATATGTTTGAAAGTATTAGTGACAAGTTCGATATTATTGTATCTAACCCTCCATATATAGAAACTGATGTTATACACATGTTAGAACGAAATGTGCAAAATGAACCTTTTATAGCATTAAATGGTGGAAAAGACGGATTAGAATTTTATCGAATTATAGCAAACGAAGGATATAAATTTTTAAATAAAGATGGATATCTATGTTTAGAAATAGGCTATAAGCAGAAGGACAAAGTAATAAATATATTAGAAGAAATAAAACACTATAAAGATATTTATTATAAAAAGGACTTATCTGGAAATGATAGATTAATAGTAGCAAAGGTAAGGTGAAGCAATTGTCTTTTTCAAGTTCTGTGAAGGAAGAATTAAGCAAAATGAATAATTTAGCAGATAAAGAAATAGTAAAAGCTGAATTATTAGGTTATTTGATAAGTAATAATACAAAGATATTAAAGGATGGAATAAAATATTCTACGGAAAGTGAATATAATATTAATAGATTTGGAAAATTATTAAGCAATGTAAAAATAAATTATAAAATTAAAGTGGTAGGAAAGTTATATAGTATTACTTTCCCAGAAATAAACTTAGATAACTTTGAATATCAATCTGACGGAATAATAGCAACTCATGAAATTAAAGAGAATAAAGAAGAAAAAATTTTAAAAGCAGTTGTGCGAGGTGCATTTCTTGGAGGCGGTTCTTTAAATGAACCAAGCAATAAGTACCATCTAGAAATTATTTTGAGCACAAAAAATAGTGTGGAATGGATTGTTAACATTTTGAAACAATTTAATATAAACAGTAAAATATTAACTAGAGAAAAAGGATTTTCAGTATATATAAAAGAGGGAGAACAAATTTCTAACTTCCTAGCATTTATAGGTGCTAATAAATCAGTTCTAGAGTTTGAGCAAATAAGAGTTATAAGAGAAACGAAAAATAATGTTAATAGAATGGTAAATTGTGAGACATATAATTTAGAAAAAGCAATCACTGCATCAGTTACTCAGGTAAATGCAATTAATAAAATAAAGCAGAGTGGAAAATTTGAGGAATTGCCTAAAAATTTACGAGTAATGGCTGAATTAAGACTACAAAATCCAGATGCAACTCTAACTCAATTAGGACAGCTATTGAAAAAACCTTTAGGAAAATCAGGAGTAAACCATAGGTTAAGAGTATTATGCCAAATTGCTGAAGAATTATAAAAAACTGTCACTGCATAATAAATATGACATATAATATAGAAGGAGGATATGAGTATGAACAATTGGCTAGTACTTTTTGCATTTCCAATCTCAACAATTATATTGTCAATAACAATGCAGAAATTAATTAAATCTCCAATTTTAGTAGGAGCGAATTTTTTTGCAATTTATTTAATTGTAGCATTTTCTGCTTTTGATGCTATGTTTGTTGCATATGCATTAGTATATGCAATTTTTGCATACATAACTGCAGTAATGACACAAATGGTATATAGATTTTTTCAAAGTGATAGTCGCAATAATCAAAATGTAAGCAACACAAATACATACAAAGGGGGTAATCAGAATATAAATAAATACAAACAAAACAATGGTGCTACAGCTAAAATACGAGTTAGAGTAGCACCAAGAAATTGGAGAAACATTTGAGTTAGGTAATCGATGCTTAAGATGTTTCTCTATTATTTTTTTTGTAATAAAATAACAAGCAAATAGCAGATATTACAAGAGTTAATACATAAGTTATAACAGTAATATGCAAATTACCGAGCTATTAAATTACTACCAGCAAATGTAGATGTTATAATTGAAGGAATTCTTGCAAATGTGGAAATTAATAAAAACTTATAAGGTTTAAGGGGTAAAAGTCCAGCAATATATGTAAGAAGATCCTTTGGAGTTCCTGGGATAAAAAATAATATAAACAATATCAAATATATTTTTTTAGAATCAGCAAAAAATTTGCTATTTTCAAACTGTTCTACCTTTTCTTTACCTAGAAATGTGATAATAAAGTCCTTTCCTAACTTGCGTACAGAAAAGAATATAATTGTAGAACTTAAAAAAGCACCAATTAAAATTAATAACAAACCAAGCCAAGTTCCATAACATATACCTGCTAAAAATTCTATTGGTTCGCCAGGTAGAACTGGTACAAGTATTTGTAATAATTGAAGTCCAATAAGGTACATTGCTCCATTAAATCCTTGATTAGTTATTTCAACTTTAAATTTTTGTTGACCTTCAGGAGTTCCTAAATTAGCAAATATAGGAAAAAGCTTAAGAGCAACAAGAGTTATAGCTATAATAAAAATTATAAGTACGATGATTTTTAATATTTTTAATTTCTGCATTTTATTTGTTTTCATTTTTTTATCCTATATCCTTTCTATCTTTATAGAATAGCACATAATTATAGAAAATTCAAGATTTCAAGTAATATTCACAAATTGGACATATTCTAAAAGTATACTGTAAATATAAATAGGAGGTGCGGTATATAATATATTAATCAAATATGTGATATATAGAAAAAGCTCAAAAGTCTAATTTTGGGCTTTTTTGTCGAAATCTTTTCCTTTACAAAAAATGAAATATATGGTAATATATTTTTATCTTAATTCTTAAAGTTTTATTCAAAAGAATTTTTTACATAAGTGGCAAGTCCATTTATATTCTTAAAAATAAAAAATCCAAGAAACAATGAAAATACAAAAAACAGGAGGTGATGGCAAGGAGTGCAAAATTGTAGCAGAAGAAGTATTAGTATTATTTCTTTAATTATTACTGTTTTAATTTTTATTCAAATTAATTATATTACTTTAAAAATAATGAGTTTTTCTCAGGTAAAAGAAGTAAATAGTCAAAGTATACAGGCAGAAAAAATAAATAAACAAATTATTAATACACAAGAAGTTCAAACAGCAAAAGAAGAACAATGGAATTTAATTATACCTAAAATAAATATTAAGGCTACTATTTGTGAAGGAACAGGGCAAAACATATTAATAAATTATGTAGGACATTTTACGCGGAACACCAAAGGTGGATGGAAATATAGGTCTAATTGGAAACAATAGTGGCGGAATAAATAATTACTTTGAGAATTTAGAGGAACTAACAGAAGATGATTTAATTATATACATGTATGGTAACGAACAAAAAATGTATAAAGTAGAAAAAAACATAATTATAAAAGATACAGATTGGACATATCTACAAAATAGCAAAGATAATAAAATAACATTAATAACAGGTGCGAAAACAAATGAAAATGAAAGAAGATGTGTACAAGCAGTAGAAATATAAAATAAGGAGGAAATAAATTTGAAAAAAATAAAAAATAAATTAATAATATTTAGCATTATATTTACAATACTAATACAGATGGGAGTGGTTAGCTTTGCAGCAAGATATTCAGTAAGCATATCTAAACAGGAGGCAAAACATCTTATTTATGATGGAAATGGAAGTAACATGGATCAAATGGCAAATGTTAACTCAAATGCAATTTACAAACTATCAAGTGTAAAAGAAGAAAAATTTAATTATGTAATACATGAAGTAACTACATTTGAAGAACAAGAAATAATTGATATTATACATGCAGGTTATCCATATAAAACTAAAGAGGAATTAAAATGTGATAGTGAATTCGAGGCATATGTTGCTACACAAGAAGCTATTTATACAGTGTATGATAAAAGAGAACTTAGCAAATATCAAGCAAAAGATGCAATGGGACAAAGAATATATGATGCGATGATTCAAATTCTAGAGGAAGCTAAGAAAGGCATAGCAATACCAGAAAATTTGAACTTTGAAATAAAAGAATTAAATAAAGAATTTGTGCAAGACGAAGAAAAAACAGATTATATGAAAAAGGAATATAAAATTATTGCAAATAGACCAGTCTTAGTAAGAAATATATCAGCAAAAACAGGAGAAGAAATTTTACTATCTAAAACAAATGCAATACAAGGAGAAACATTTAAAGTATTAATTCCTAAAAGTAAGCAATTGCAGAATATTAATGTAGAGTTACAAGTATTGGTAAAAAACTATGAAATAGAATTATGTAATAATACAAACATACATGAACAAGGTGGAATGCTTCATATAAAGCCGGAACATATATATGAAAATTATAAATTAAATGTAAAAAATGGTGATGTATCTACTCTAAAAATAACAAATAAAGATAAAACCAATAAAACTATTATTCAAGGTAATAAATTTGAATTGCTAAATGAAGAATTAGAACCAATAAAAACAAACTTAATTACAAATGAGCTGGGACAAATAATAATAGAAAATTTGCCAAAAGGAACTTATTATCTAAAACAAACTGAAACGGTAGAAAACTATTTTGTGAATAAAACGAATATGCTAATACAAGTAACAGGAGAAGAAAGTATTATTAATGTAAACATTTTGAGTGATAGCGAAGAAAATGAAAAAATAGAAACACTAGAAAAAGAAATAAACCTTGAAGAACAAAGCAAAACTGTAGAAGAAAATAATAACAAGCAAATTACTAATATTTATACAAAAAATACTTATAGAGATATTACTAATAACACAATTCAACAAAGTCATTATAATAATAACGATTTTGTTAATACTACTAATATAAAAACAGAAAAGGATATAGAGAAAAACAATGTTTATAGAAACTTAATTGAAAAGTTTTATAAAGAAGTAAGTAGTGTATCAAATACATATGACGAAAATATGACTGAAGAGGATTTTATAAATTTAATAGAATTAGTTGCATCAAATAGTAATGTTGAAAGATTACCAGAAGCAGGAATATAAACTTTTAGTCATTGACATATAATTATATAAAATATATAATACTTTATATAATAGTAAAGAAGGGAAAGAATAAAATATAATGTTTTTACAGATAATGGTGTTAGTAATATTAATATTATTAAATGCATTTTTTGCAGCAAGTGAGATAGCATTTATATCATTAAATGATGCAAAAATAAATAAACAAGCGAAAGAAGGAGATAAAAAAGCAAAACAAATAAGAAAGATGTTGGAAAATCCTAGTAGGTTTTTATCTACCATACAAATAGGCATTACTCTATCTGGCTTCTTATCAAGTGCTTTTGCATCTGAAACTTTTGCAAACATATTAGCTCCTAATTTAAATGAGTTAATGCCATTTTTAAGCATAGATACATGGCAAACAATTTCTATCGTAATAATAACTCTAATCCTTTCATTTTTCACTCTAGTTTTTGGAGAACTTGTACCTAAAAGGTTAGCAATGAAGCATTACGAAAAAATAGCATATTCAAGTATTAGAATTATTAAAGTTATTTATATACTAACACTACCAATTGTTAAATTATTAACAGTAGCTACGAATATGATTTCTAAGATATTTGGTGTAAGTGAAAATGAAGAAGAAGTAGTTACAGAAGAAGAAATAAAAATGATGATAGACGAGGGAGAAGAGAAAGGCTCAATAGATGAGGAGGAAAAAGAACTTATTAACAATGTATTTGAATTTAATGATACTACTGTTTCAGAAGTAATGACACCAAGAAAAGATATTTTTGCTGTGGATGTAGATACTACGGTAAGTGAATTTGTTGAGAATTTAGAAGAATATAAACATAGCAGAATACCTGTTTATGAAGAAAATATAGATAATATTATAGGAGTATTATATTTAAAAGATGTATTAAAATATGTGAAAAATAAGAGAACAGTCGAATTATCAACTGTGATTAGACCAGCATATTTTGTACCAGAAACTAAGCCCATAGACGACTTATTAAAGGAATTACAAAAAAATAAAAATCAAATAGCAATTGTATTAGATGAATATGGTGGAACAGCTGGTTTAATTACTGTTGAAGATATTTTAGAGGAATTAGTAGGAAATATTTATGACGAGTATGACGAAGTAGAAACAGAGTGTGAAAAAATAGATGATAACACATATATGCTTAGTGGAGGAATTACAATCTACGAACTAAAAAAGATTTTAGATGTAGACATTCCAGAAGGTGATTATGATACATTGTCAGGATATTTGTTAGATATACTTGGAAGGATACCAGAAGATACAGAAAAGCCAATTATTGAAACAGATAAGGTAACATACAAAATAGAAGAATATGAGGAAAAAAGAATTATAAAAGTAAAAGCATGTAAAAATAATCAAGAAGATAAAACAGATGTAGAGGAAGATGAAGAATAATGAAAGTTTCAAAGGTTATAAAAATAGTAATAGCTATAATAATTGTTTTAACTATAATAGGTGGAGTTTGGTATTTCATAGGCCAGAACAATAAAAAATATAAATTCGAACAAATATCAGATTATAAGTATTTCCTAGTAAAAGAAGAAAATAAATTTGGAGTTATAGATAAGAAAGGAAATGTAATTATTTCACCCAATTATATAGAAATAAAGATTCCTAATCCACAAAAAGATCTTTTTATTTGCTATAAAGAAAATAATGAAATAGATATATTAAATGAAAAGTCAGAAAGGATTTTAACACAATATAATAATGTTGATGCTATAAAAATAGAAGGGATTGTAAGCAATTTACCATATGAAAAAAGTGTTTTGAAATATGAGGAAAATGGTAAAATTGGATTAATCAACTTTGAGGGAAAAAAGGTTACAGCACCTATTTATGACGAAATACAAGGGTTATCTAACAAAGAAACAGAATTATTAGTAAAAAAAGATGGAAAATATGGTGTAATAAATAGCAAAGGTGCAAAAATTATAAATAATGAGTATGAGCAAATTGTAGCAGATGGTTTTTATACAGAAGAAAAAGGATATGAATTATCTGGATATATTACTACCATAAAAACACAAGATGGATATAGATATGGGTATATTACTAGCAATCGTAAGAAGTTACTAGAAGCGGAATATACTAGTATACATAGAATAGTAGAGATAGAAAATGAAGAAGATGTATATTTGCAAATAGTAAAAAATGGACAAGTAGGTATTATGAAAAACGGAGATATGTTAATAGAATGTAAATATCAAGATATTGAATATAATGCTTCTAATAATACTTTTATACTAGAAAGAAATTCACAATATGGACTTGCTAATATAGAAGGAAAGTTTATAATACCTATTCAATATAGTAGTATTGAATTTAAAGGAGAATATATTAGTGCAATGCTTAATGATAAAACAACATTGTTTGACATATCAGGTAAAGAAGTAAAAGAAGATGTATATGATACAATTACCAAAGTTGATAATACAGACTATTATATAACAATAGATAAAAACGAAAAATATGGAGTTATACTAGAAAATAGAAACATAAAAATAAATAATGAATATAATTATCTTGAATATTTACATGATAATTATTTCATAGCAGCCAAAGAGGATGGAGAATTAGGAATAATAAATAGTGAAGATGGTATAGTAGTGAACTTCGAATATGATGTAATTCAAAAAATTGATGGTACAAATATAGTAGAAGCAAAAAAATTAAATGGAAATGTATCAGACTTATTTTCAATAGATATGCAAAAAGTATTGTCAACAAGTAATTTAAATATATACATAAACGAAAATTACATACAAGCTATATCAGATGAAATAAAGTTTTTTAACTATAATGGAACAGAATTAACAAACAAACAAGCAATGCCACAAAATAAGTTATATGCAAGTAAAAAAGAAGGTAAATGGGGATTTGTAAATAAACAAAATGGAGTAGTGGTAGATTATAAATATGATATGGTAACAGAATTTAATGAATATGGTTTTGCTGCTATAAAGTCTGGAGAGTTGTGGGGAATTATTAATGAAGAAGGAGAAATAGTACAAGAGCCAGCATATAAAATAGCAACGATTCCAGAAATCATAGGAAAATATTACAAAGTATATTATGGATATGGCGAAAGTTACTATACAGATAATAAAGAAATGTAAAAAATGGAGAGATATATAAAATGTATGAACAATATGGAATTAGTAAAGAAGTAATAGAATTATCTAAAAAAGCGGAAAATGATGCGAAAGATATATTTGAAAAAATTCAGAATACATGTGAATATAACAGTTTAAAAGTTATAAAAGCTTTTCAAGAAAATAAGATATCAGATATGCATTTTGGTAGCACTACAGGATATGGCTATGGAGATATTGGAAGAGATACTATAGAAAAAGTATTTGCTCAAGTATTAGGTGCAGAAGATGCATTAGTGCGTAGCCAATTTATATCTGGTACACATGCTCTTACAGTTGCATTATTTGCATTTTTGCGTCCAGGAGATACTTTGCTTAGTATTTCAGGAAAGCCATATGATACATTAGATGCAGTTATTGGCTTAGAGGAGAATGCAAGTTCTTTAAAAAGTTTTGGAATTAAGTATGAGCAAATTGATTTACTAGATAATGAATTTGATGAAGAAAAAATAATTCAACGAGTAAAACAAAAAGATGTAAAATTAATTGAGATACAACGCTCAAGAGGATATTCTTTACGAAAAAGCATAAAAATAGAACAAGTAAAAAATATAATAGAAAAGATAAGAAATGTTAATTCAGATGTAATTATTATGATAGATAATTGTTATTGTGAATTTGTGGGAGAAATAGAACCAACTCAAGTTGGAGCAGATATTATTGTAGGCTCTTTAATAAAAAATTTAGGTGGAGGAGTTGCACCAAATGGTGCATATATAGCCGGAAAGAAAGAATTAGTAGAGTTAGCAGCACAAAGATTAACATCGCCAGGACAAGGAAAAGAAGTTGGACCTACTTTAGGAATAAATAAATCTATTTTGCAAGGGCTATTTATGGCACCAAGTGTTGTTGCAAGTAGCTTGAAAACAGCAGTATTAGCAAGTAGAATGCTAGAAATTTTAAATTATAAAACACGGACCTAAATATAATGAAGAAAGAGCTGATATTGTCCAAACAATAGAATTTGGTAATGAGAAAGATTTAATAAAATATTGTCAAGGAATTCAAATGGGATCGCCAATAGATTCAAATTCTATACCAGAGCCATGGAACATGCCAGGATATACAGATAAGGTGATTATGGCAGCTGGAACATTTACACAAGGATCTTCTATAGAATTATCATGTGACGGACCAATACGCCCTCCATATGTAGCATTTATGCAAGGAGGACTTACATATGAATATGGTAAAATAGGAGTATTAAAAGCAATACAAAATATGAAAAATATATAGGAATTGTATGAAGGAGCAGGAATGAAAATTATCGTTGTGGGTGGTGGTCCAGCCGGAATGGTTGCAGCTATTAGTGCAGCCGAAAATAAAAATGAAGTAATATTATTAGAAAAAATGAACATGTGTGGAAAAAAATTGCTTATTACAGGCAAAGGAAGATGTAATATAACAAGTGGCTTGCAAATGGAAGAATTTATAAATCAGATACCGGGTAATGGCAAGTTTTTATATAGTGCTTTTAATAAATTTACTAACCAAGATATAATTAAATTATTGAAAGAACATAAAGTAGAAGTGAAGGAAGAAAGAGGACACAGGATTTTTCCAGTTTCAGATAAATCGAGTAGTGTACTTAATGCTTTGCTGGAAGAATTAAAAAAGCAAAAAGTGCAAATTAGAACGAATTGTAAGGTGGAAGAAGTTCTTGTGCAAAATAATGTGGCTTATGGAGTAAAATGCGTTAATGAACACGGAGAAAAAGAAAAATTGTATTCAGATAAAGTAATTTTAGCAACAGGAGGAAAAAGTTATCCTAATACAGGATCAACTGGAGATGGATATCTTATGGCAAAAATGCTAGGACATACAATTACACAAATAAAGCCATCGCTAGTTCCATTGGAAACTAGTGATATTATGTTGTGCAAAAAGATGCAAGGCTTAAGTTTAAAAAATGTGTCAATAAAATTGGTAAATAAAGAAAATAATAAGATAATCTATGAAGATTTTGGCGAAATGATATTTACTCATTTTGGAGTTTCAGGACCTATTATTTTGAGTGCATCTGCACACTTAATAAGACAAAAAGATATAGAAAGATTATTAAATAGTAATAAAATAATTTTAAAGATAGATTTAAAACCAGCATTATCAGAGGAAAAATTGGAAGATAGAATACAAAGAGATTTCTTGAAATTTCAAAATAAACAATTTAAAAACAGCTTAGCTGAGTTACTGCCTCAAAAAATGATACCAGTAATTATAGAGTTATCAAAAATTAATCCAAATAAAAAAGTAAATGAAATTACTAAAAAAGAAAGAGAAATTCTAGTAGGTTTATTAAAGAGTTTTGAAATTACAGTAAAAGGATTTAGACCGATAGAGGAAGCAATTATAACTGCTGGAGGTGTTACAACTAAAGAAATTAATCCAACTACAATGGAATCAAAATTGGTAGGTGGATTATACTTTGCTGGGGAAATTATTGATGTGGATGCATATACAGGCGGATTTAATTTACAAATAGCATATTCAACTGGATATGTCGCAGGAGGAAATAATGGATAAATTTAAAACAATTTTAGAATCATATAATGCTGAAGTAGTTGAAAAAAAGTCTAAATTTATTGCTAATTTATTTCATGTTGAAAGCAAAGAAGAAGCAGAAGAAATCGTAAAAAATATGAATAAAAAGTATTTTGATGCAAGGCACAATTGCTATGCATATATAGTAAGAGAAGGTGAAAGTCAGTTAGAAAAATATAGTGATGATGGTGAACCAAGTGGAACAGCAGGTGCACCGATACTAAATATATTAAAGAAAAATGAATTAGCTAATATATTAGTTGTAGTTACAAGATATTTTGGAGGAATTTTACTTGGAACAGGTGGATTAGTCAGAGCATATTCACAGGCAACTACAGAAGTTTTGGAAAAATCTGTAATAATAACTCAGGAACTTGGAATTGTACTAAGAATAATGGTGGAATATAAGGATATTGATAAGTTAAAATATTATTGTAAAATGCAAAATATAAGAATAACCGAAGAAAAATATGCAGATAATGTAGAATATAAAATTGAAATGACTGCTGAAAAAGAAAAAAAACTACAGACAAATATTGACAATTTAAATTTTAAAATTTTAAAACTGGATAAAATATCTGAAAAATGTGTAATAGTAGACAATTGAAAGAAAATGTTTAACAAAAAAATTTGAAAAAATTTCCAGAAAAGTATTGCAATTATTTTTTAAAGATATTATAATTCGGAATGTAAATTTTTTACAGATAATATTTTTTTAGGGGGAATAAAATTGAAAGATAAGATTACAGTTTTAATAGCAGATGATAATGCTGAATTTGCCAATAACTTGGCTGGTTATGTTGAAAGAGGAGGAATGGAAGTAATAGGAATGGCGAAAGATGGAAACGAAGCCTTCGACATGGTTAGTAATGTTCAACCAGATATTCTACTACTAGATGTAATTATGCCACATTTAGATGGAATAGGAGTATTGGAGAAAATTTTTAGTTCTAATATGGCAAAAAGACCAATATGCATTATGCTTTCTGCAGTAGGACAGGATAAAATTACACAGAGAGCTTTAGAGATTGGAGCAGAATATTATATAGTAAAACCATTTGATATTAATTTATTAGTAAAAAGGATGATAGATTTAAAAGAACATAAACCTATACAATTTAAGAATACAACTTTAAGTAGTGAAGATATACAATTAAGACAAATAAAACCACAATATGTTCAAATATCACCAGATGCAAAGAAGAGCGAAGATGGTTTAGAGGCTTTGGTAACTAACATGATACATGAAGTTGGAGTACCAGCTCATATAAAAGGATATCAATATCTAAGAGAAGCAATTATGATAGTAGTAAATGATATTGATATTATCAACCAGATTACAAAACAACTATATCCAGAAATTGCAGAAAAATTCGGAACAACACCATCAAGGGTAGAACGAGCTATTCGTCATGCAATAGAAGTTGCGTGGGGCAGAGGTAAGGCTGATGCAGTAGAAAGCATTTTTGGATATACAGTATCTGCAGCAAAAGGAAAGCCAACAAACTCAGAATTTATTGCAATGATAGCAGATAAATTGAGATTAGAATTAAAGAGTGCATAGTATACTGAAAATCAATAAGAAATATAGTCAGAGCAGGAAAGATTTAAATAACTTTCCTGTTTTTGCTTTAAAAATAAAATATTTTCAAAATAACATAAACAAAGAACACACACAGCAAAGGCTTTATAATCCAATTTTTAAAATCTATGTGAAATCTAGTAGCTTTCCAGAGTTGAAGTAAGCTAATTCCACAGTTTAATATCTCACTAAGGAATATAACAAATAAATATCCATTAACACCATAAAGTGGTACCACAAAATAAATGCAAAAAATACTAACAACTAAATCTAGTATATTGCATGCCATTACGCCAATTTGCTTATTAAGCCCTTTTAAAATATTGTCTACAATGCCATCTAAATACATAAAGAAGATTAGAGGACATAAAATTTTAAAATAGTATGCTACCTCAATGTTTTGATAAATTAATAAACTTATCAGATTAGAAAAACATGCGAATATTCCTATAGTTGCAATAGAAAAAAGAAATGTAATATGAAAAATCTTATTTATTGCATGATTAATCTGGTTAGTTTGTTTACGAGCATAATATGCTGAAAATTCTGGTAAAAGTAGACTACTAAAAGAGTTAATAATAACTTCAGGAAACATTAAAATAGGTAATGCCATTCCGCTAATCATTCCATATTTTGAGATGGCATTTTCACAAGATAAGCCTGACTTTTCTAATTGCAAAGGTATTAGTAACTGCTTTATTGAAGAAAGACCAGAACGAATATATGATGTAATAGCAATTGGAAGCGAAATTGATAATATTTTCTTGGTGTATTGTTTACCACTTGCTTCATTAATACATATTTCTCTCTTTTTCAAGTCTGAAATGTACAATAAGAAATTCAAAATACAAGAAACTATTTCAGATATAATTTCTCCCAAAATTAAACTGAGACACGCATATTCGAGCCCATTAGGGAAAACTATAGATAAAAAATATGTAGTAAATATAATTTTTACAAATTGTTCAACTAATCTAGCAAAGGAACTTTTACAAACTAATCTAAGTGCAGAAAAATAGCCTGTTAAAGCAGAAGATACGGCAATAAATGGTAAACTAATTGCAAGTACATAAAATAAATAATAAGGTACTTTATTATGCAAAACATATGTTGAAAGAAATGGAGCAAGCATTACCACTAGTACAAAGGCAAAAATTCCTAAGCACAAACTGTAACAAATACATTTTTGCATCGCTTTTTTAGGAACGCAGTTGTTTTGCAAGGCTAATTCTTCTGAAACAATTTTTGTCGCAGCAAGATTAATTCCAGATGTCGCTAGTGTAATAGAAAACATGTAAACAGACATAATTAACCCAAATAAGCCAACTGCCTCAGTGCCAATCTTATTGGATATATATACATTAAACGAAACGCCAATGCTCCTCATAACAAGCGAAGTAATAGTTAATATAATTCCATTAAAAAAGAATAATCTTAATTTTTGCAAAGAAAGCACCTCACATTTGTTCAATATATGAGGCAAATAAATTAAATATGTAAAAAAACGATAGTATAACTTGTATTTTTTGTAAAAAAGCTATATAATACTGAACTATATAAGAAATAAGAGAGAATGGAGATGCGTATTTATGCAAGTAAGTAGAGAAGAAATTTTACATATTGCAAAATTAGCAAATTTGAATTTAAAAGAAGAAGAGGTAGACACATATATTTTACATCTTCAAGATATATTAAATTTTGCTAATATTGTTAATAATGCACCAATAGATGGCTTAAAAGAAACCATAGGTGCACAAGATACCTATAATGTGTTTAGAAAAGATGAAATAAAACAAAGTCCAGCTACTAAGCAGGAATTATTGCAAAATGCTCCAGAACAGCAAGAGGGTATGTTTAAGATACCAAAAGTTATAAACTAATTATGTGGGAGGAAATTGTATGGATATTATAGAACTTACTGTACATGAGTTAATAGAAAAGTTAAAAAATAAAGAAATTACAAGAGAAGAAATTGTAAATGCTTATTCTAATAGAATAAACGAAAAAGAAGCAGATGTACAAGCATTTGTAACAATATGCGAAAATGTGCAAAAGCAACTAGCACAAGTAGAGCAAAAGCAAATTAAATCAGAATTGGCAGGTATACCAATAGGAATTAAAGATAACATTTGCACTAAGGGAATAAAAACAACTTGTAGTTCTAAAATGTTAGAGAATTTTATTGCACCATATGATGCAACAGTTATGAATAAAATTAATGCAGAAGGAATGATCAATTTCGGGAAATTAAATATGGATGAATTTGCTATGGGAGCATCAACCGAATATTCATATTTTAAGAAAACAAAAAATCCATGGAATTTAAATAGAGTTCCGGGAGGTTCAAGTGGAGGTTCTGCAGCTGCAGTTGCAGCAGGAATGGTACCATGGGCACTAGGAAGTGATACAGGAGGTTCTATACGCCAACCAGCTTCATTTTGTGGAATCGTAGGATTAAAACCAACATATGGACTTGTTTCTAGATATGGTCTAGTTGCGTTTGCATCTTCACTAGATCAAATAGGTACTTTAACAAAAGATGTAGAAGATGCAGCAATATTGTTAAATGTTATTGCAGGTCATGACGAAATGGATACAACATCTGCCAATAGAGAAAAGGTAGACTATACTAAATCTTTAAAGAAAGATATAAAAGGATTAAGAATAGGTGTGCCAAAAGAATATTTTGGAGATGGAATTAATCCAGAAGTAAAAAATGCTATTGAAAAAGTAATAGCAAAATACAAAGAGCTAGGAGCAATAGTGGAAGAATGCTCATTAGATATAGCAGATTACGCTTTAGCAACTTATTATATAATTGCCTGTGCAGAGGCTAGTTCAAATTTGGGAAGATTTGATGGAATTCGTTATGGATATAGAACTAAAAATTTCGAAAATTTGAAAGATATCTATAGGAATTCAAGAAGTGAAGGATTTGGTTCAGAGGTAAAAAGAAGAATTATACTAGGTACATATGTATTAAGTTCAGGATATTATGATGCATATTATAAAAAAGCACAACAAGTGCGTACATTAGTTAAAAACGAATTTGCGAAAAACTTTGAGAAATATGATGTATTGTTAACACCAACAGCACCAAATGTAGCATTTGAAATTGGAACAAAATCTAATAATCCATTAGAAATGTATTTAGCAGATATTTGTACGGTATCTATTAACATTGCTGGATTACCAGGAATATCGGTACCATGTGGAGTAAATAGCGAAGAAATGCCAATAGGATTTCAATTAATAGGAAATCATTTTGCAGAAGAAACAATACTAAATGCAGCATATGCATATGAGAAGGAATCAAAATTTAGAGAGAACTATAAGCCACAATTTAAAAAATAAAATATGTTCTAATATGATATGTGAGAAATGTCCAAAGAGAAGTGTCCCTAATTGGACAAAATGTCCAAAAAAGAACCGTCCCCATTTGGACAAAAAGGAGGAAAATTAATGTCAAGAGAAGATTATGAAGTTGTAATAGGACTTGAAGTACATGCTGAGCTTTCAACTAAAACTAAGATATTCTGTTCTTGTCCAACAGAGTTTGGTGGAGAGCCAAATACACATTGTTGCCCTATATGTATGGCAATGCCAGGTACATTACCAGTGTTAAATGAAAAGGTTGTAGAGTATGCTGTAAAAGCTGGTCTTGCTACTAATTGTGAAATATCAAGAGATAGTAAGAATGATAGAAAGAATTATTTTTATCCAGATTTGCCAAAAGCTTATCAAATATCACAATATGATAAGCCTCTTTGTGAACATGGATATGTAGAGATAGAGAAGGAAAATGGAGAGAAAAAGAAAATAGGATTAACTAGAATTCATATTGAGGAGGATGCTGGAAAGTTAAATCATGACGAATATGCAGGTGGAAGTTTGGTTGACTTAAATAGGGCAGGAGTTCCTTTAATTGAAATTGTATCTGAACCAGATATGAGGTCAAGTGAAGAAGCAGAAAAATATTTGAGAAAAATAAAATCAATATTAGAGTATATTGAAGTTTCAGATTGTAAAATGCAAGAGGGTTCTTTAAGAGCAGATGTTAATGTATCTGTTAGAAAAAAGGGAGATACAAAGTTAGGTACGCGTACAGAAATGAAAAATATGAACTCTTTTAGGGCTATTGTTAGAGGAATTGAATATGAAATAAGAAGACAAATTGATTTAATTGAAGATGGTGGAAAGATAGAGCAAGAAACACTAAGATGGGATGATGTATCAGGTAAGACATTTTCTATGAGAGATAAAGAGGATGCACAAGATTATAGATATTTTCCTGAACCAGATTTAGTAGCAATTCGTTTGTCTGAAGAATATATTGAAAATATTAAAAATTCTTTGCCAGAGTTACCTGAAACAAGAAAAATTAGATATATTGAACAATATCACTTAACAGAACGCGAAGCGAATTTACTAACTGCATCTAAATATTTATCTGATTTGTTTGAGAAAGCCGAGAAAATATCAAATAATCCAAAAGCGGTTTGCAACTGGATTTTGTCTGATATTTCAAGAATATTAAATGAAAAGGAAATGGAAGCAGAGCAAATACCATTTACAGGCGAGCAATTAGCAGAGTTAGTACAATTAATAGATAAAGGAACAATAAGTAGTGCTATAGCTAAAAAAGTATTAGAGGAATTATTTGAAAATCCAAAATCTCCTGAAGAAATAATAAAAGAAAAAGGATGGATTCAAATATCTGATGAAGGCGCTATTAAAGAGATAGTACAAAAAGTATTAGAAGCAAATCCACAGTCTGTTGCAGATTATAAAGCAGGAAAGGATAAGGCTTTAGGTTTCTTAGTAGGTCAAGCCATGAAGGAAACTAAGGGAAAAGCAAATCCACAAATGTTGAATAAGATGTTTGTCGAAGCAATGAATTCATAGGAATATGTGGATAAGGTTAGGAGATAATTTATGATTAAAGATAGCTTATTAGAAGTGATTCACGAAATGGAAGAAGTAACAAAATTATTTGAATTAGAGCCTTTCGATATATATATTATTGGAGGAGGAGCATGTATATTAGGAGAATATACTACTAGAGCGACTATGGATATAGATTTTGTTGATTTAGGGTATCCTGCAAAATATGGGAAAGTATTTGCATTATTAAGGGATTATGATATGCTAGAATATCAAAGTACGATATTATCTCCTAAATATAAAGAAAGAGCAATAAAATTAGAACAATTTAAGTATATTAATGTTTACATCCTTTCAAAAGAGGATGTGGTAATAAGTAAAATTATAAGACTTGCTTCGAAAGATATAGAAGATTTAAACCAAATTATGCCAAAATGTAATAAAGACATTCTTAATAATATTATTGAAGAAGTTTTAAGCAGAAATGATTTATTTGAAAGTAAGAGAACTGAATTTGAAAAAAAATTGAAAATTTTTATGGAGAAATATAATGTATAGAATATTTTGTGAAAGTTATAAAAATTTTGTAAATTCACTTGATGAAAATAGTTATAGATTAAAAATAGCTAAACCGTTAGAATTAGTTATAGATATTAACAAGTATATAGAAGAAGAAAAGAAACAGAGTGAAGTATATAAAAGATTGAATGATTTAATCTTTTATATGCAAGAAAATGTATATAGATTTCCTAGAATAAAAGCTTTTTTGTGGACTTTGAGTTCGAGAAATATAAAAGGAAAAAAATACAATGTATCCAATATTGAAGAATTAGAAGAACAAACAAAATTAATAAATTCATTTTTGAAATTAGCATATTGGTATTAATATAAAAGATTTTTAGTGTGAAAGTTATATTACGAAAAATTTAAACCAATGAATAAAATTTTAATGAAAGAATGCTATTGCCACTTTGTGATTTATTTTATTATTTGACATTTACATAATATTACTATATAATGTTGTGAGATATATAGTTAATATATCAAAGTAGCGTTCCTTGGAGTCTATAGTTAGGTTAGACTCTATCAATTTTTTATTAAGAACAAGGAGGAAAAAAATATGGAAATTGAAGATGTAATTCAAGAATGTAGGGAGTTGCCACAAGAAAGACGGAATAGACTTTTAATTGAAAACATAGATTCCGCAGAGATTGTGAAATTTGCTTTGCTAATTGGAGCAGATGTAACAGCAAATGATAACGAGGCAATCCGCAAGGTAGCAAAAGAAGGAAATGTAGAAGTAGCTAACCTTTTGCTAAAAGAGGGAGCGGATCTAATGGCGCACGATAATGAAGCAATTATTGAAGCATCCAAAAATGGTCATACTGAAATGGTCAAATTCTTGATTGATTCTGGAGTTGATGTAACAGCTAATAACAATTATGCACTATGTTATGCAACAGAAAAAGGACATGAGGATGTAGTAAAACTGCTAATAGAAGCGAAAGCAGATGTAACGACAGGCAACAATTGTCTACTTATTAGTGCAGCTCGTAATGGTTATATTAACATAGTTAAATTATTACTGGAAGCTGGTGCAGATGTGAATGCGAACAATGGTGCGGCTCTTAGTGTAGCAACAAAAAATGGACATAAAGAGGTAGTCGAATTATTACTAAAAGCTGGAGCTGATCCAACAGCAGATAGTAATGCAGCGATTCGAGAAGCATTTCGTTGTGGACATATTGAAATAGCTAAAATTCTGAAAGATGCTAAGAAAAATCCTAACATAATCCTTTATTGAAAGGTAAGAGCTAAAAGCAAAAATTCCAACGAGAAATCGTTGGAATTTTTGAGTTAGTGTGTTATAATTATGACCTATATAATGATTGACATTTACATAATATTACTGTATAATATTGTAAGATATATAGTTAATATATCAAAGTAAAGTTCCTTGGAGTCTGTAGTTAGGTTAGACTCTATCAATTTTTTATTAAGAACAAGGAGGAAAAGGTATGAAACTTGAGAAAGTAGTCAAGAAATGTAAAAAGAGGTTATCACGAAAAAGGGTGAACCGGTTACTAAAAGAAAATCTCGACAGTGCAGATTTAGTGGAACTTGCAATAGCAATGGGTGCTGATGTAACTGCTGATAACAATGAGGCACTGTGTAAAGCAGCAGAGGATGGGAATGTTGAGGTAGTTAAATTACTGATAAAAGCAGGAGCTGATGTAACTGCACAAGACAACAAAGCCCTTTTCATGGCAGTTAAAAACGGACATACAAAAGTGGTAAAGCTGTTGCTTAAAAAAGGAGCTGATGTAACTGCACAAGATAACCGAGCTCTTTGCGAGGCGGTTAAAAACGGACACACAAAAGTGGTAAAGATATTATTAAAATACGGAGCGGATGCGAATGCAAACAATAATTATCCAATTAGAATTGCAGCTTTAAAAGGAAATGCGGAAATAGTAAAGCTATTGTTGGCCGCAGGGGCAAATCCAAATGATGATGCAATTCGTCATGCAAGTATGATAGGATATGAAGAAGTAGTGAAGCTTTTGCAAGAAGCAGCGAAAAATAAAAATCCTAACATAGTCCTTGAAAAAGAATAAGGGCGAAAGGCAAAATTCCAGTGAGAAATCATTGGAATTTTTGCTGTTTGTAAGCTTCCGGCTATGCCGGTAGGGACGAAGGCTTAAGCTATGTAGCAAAGCAACTCCCTTCATGATAT
>CANRPR010000010.1 GCA_947632535.1 uncultured Clostridia bacterium
TACTAATACTAGCAGGGGTAACAATAAGTTTAACCTTTGGAGAGAATGGAATATTAGCAAGAGCAAAAGAAGGAAAGGATAAGTATGCAGAAGCAGAGCAAAATGAAATAGACATATTAGATAATCTAGACAATTATATGAGTACAGTATTAGTATCAGAAGAAGGATATAACGAAGAAGCAAAAGTAAATGAACCAAAACTAACAGCAGGAATGATACCAGTATATTATGATAATGCAGATAGTAAATGGAAAGTAGCACCAAAAGATAATGCAGAAAACAAATGGTATAGCTATACAAGTGATAAAAAGCAATGGGCGAATATAGTAACAGTATCAGACGAAAATGCAGAATTAAGAACAGCAGAAGTAGATACAGAAATACCAATGAATAAGATAACAACATTTTTTGTATGGATACCAAGATACGCATATAGTATAAATGCAGGATATTATAAAACATCGGATGAAGAAACACCAACACAAACAAATGCAAAAGAAGACAAGAGAATAGATATAACCTTTATAAAGGGAAATACGAATGTAGGAATAGATGGAACAGTATATCCAAGAGATTATAACGAAACAAAGATAGCAAAAGGAGAAGCAACACCAAAGATAGTACATCCAGCATTTACATTTGGAGATGAAGAGTTAACAGGAATATGGGTAGCCAAGTTTGAAGCAAGTGGGACAACCAAAGATAATAAAGCAGTAGGAAATAGTGAAGGAGGAACAGCAGAACCAACAGCACCAGATGAAAATACATATGTAAAAGTATTGCCTGATGTAGTGAGTTGGAGACATATAGCAATAGGAGAGAGTCAATATCAGAGCATGAGCATGAAAGACAACAAGGCGGCATATGGATGGAGTAGTATAGTAGATAGTCATTTAATAAGAAATAGTGAATGGGGAGCAGTGGCGTATTTATGTTATAGTAAATATGGTAGTGTGCCACAAATGAATGGAAACGGAACAAATGGGACAAAGTATTCATATGATTATCATACAGGCGCAGGACCAAAAGAAATGAATAGTGAAGAAGCATATGGTGTATGGGAAGTAAACACAAATGGATATAGTACATCGCTAGGACAGTTAGCAAGTACAACAGGAAATGTATATGGAATATATGATATGTCTGGTGGAGCATGGGATTATACTTCGGCATATTATAATTATGGAACTAAAGCTTTGAAAAATGGAAACGGAAATAATGCAGGAGTATATTTTGAAGAAATAAAAAAAGAAAGTTCAGAATCATATTATAAATTAAAACCAATGTATGAAAAATACTGGGAAATATATGAAGTAAATGAGGATGCAAAGAAAAATAACAGTATTGAAGTAGGTGGAGAAAAATTAACACAAGAAGAATTATGGAATGCAAGTAAAAAAAGTAGTGAAGTAGAGCAAAAACGATATGACTTAACAAAAAAAGCATGGGACAATTTGGAAAAAAAGAAAGGAATAGGAAGAAATGAGATAACAGAACATTGGAGTTATAGGGGATTAATTGAATCAGGACTGGTATGGAAAGTAAATACAACAGATACAGAAAATACATATGGCGAAGCGTGGAATAACGATATGGTATGTATAGGATATTCACTAGGCGTATTCTTAGGCTTTGGTGGAGGTAGAGGAAATGGAATGTTCTCAGGGGTGCTAAGTTCGGATACAGGTGCTCGGATATCCATATATGGGGACAGGGTTTCGTCCAGTTTTGGCATTTTAATACAATGGTTTACAAAAATATAATTTGAATAATATTTTTTTAGTTGTACAAATCTTATAATCTGAGATATTGTGCAACTTTTTTTGTAATACACCATAATAAAAAAAATTCATAAACTACTTGAAAAAAAAGCAATATCCATATATAATATAAAAGTACAAAAGGAGGAATACACATGGCAACAAGAGATAAAAATATATGGATTTTAATAATATTTATACTATCAGGATTAGTAATAGGAGGACTATTGGGCGAACTTGCCTCAAAAGTTGATTTCTTATGGTGGCTATCATATGGACAAGACTTTGGTCTAACAGATCCACTATCATTAGACCTAAACATTATAAAATTAACTTTTGGACTACAACTAAAAATTAACATTGCAAGTATAATAGGTATGGCAATAGCTATATTTATATATAGAAAAATCTAGTAAATAATAAATATGGGGGCTAAAAAGAAAGGAAGGAACAAATATATGTCTATCACAATGAAGCAGCTCCCAGAATCAGAAAGACCATATGAAAAATTACAAATGTATGGTGTAAAATACTTATCAAACTCAGAACTATTAGCAATAATTATAAAAACAGGAACAAAAGAACTAACCTCTGTTGAACTAGCTAAAAGAATCTTATCATTAAATCAAAACAGTAATGAGAATGATTTAAGCTTTCTACGGAGAACTTTCGATTGAAGAATTTACTAAAATAAAAGGAATAGGAAAAATAAAAGCAATTCAATTAATTGCAGTTTGTGAATTAGCTAAAAGGATATCTAAACCAATAAACAGCATAAAAGTCAAAATAAAAAATTCACAAGATGTTGCTAATCTATTAATGGATGAATTAAAAAGCGAGAAAAGAGAAATCGTAAAGCTCTTAATTCTAAATAGCAAAAACATTCTAATCAAAATACTAGATGTAGCATTAGGAAGTGGTAATTTTGCAACACTAGAGCCAAAAAATGTTTTAGTAGAACCAATCAAACTACAAGCACAAAAGATAATATTAGTACATAATCATCCAAGCGGTGATCCAACACCGAGCAAGGGTGATTTTCAAGTAACTGACAGAATTTATGAATGTGCAGACCTAATGGGCATAACACTTTTAGACCACATTATAATAGGCAAAAATGGATATAAAAGTGTATTTGAAAAATGAAAGGATTGTGGAACTATGAGTATTTTTAACTTTTCTAATAAGGACATTGGAATTGATTTAGGAACAGCCAATATTTTAGTAACTGTAAAAGGAAAAGGAATAGTATTAAAAGAGCCTTCAGTAGTAGCCATAGACAGAAGAAGTGGAGAAATTGTAGCAACTGGAACTGAAGCAAAAGAAATGTTAGGAAGAACACCTGAAAGAATTAAGGCTGTAAGACCTATGAAAGATGGAGTTATAGCAGACTTTACAGCAACACAGCTACTACTAAAAAATCTTTTAACTAAAGTTTGCAAAAGATATAATGTTGGAAAACCTAGAGTAGTGGTTGGAGTCCCATCAGGCATAACAGAAGTAGAAGAAAGAGCAGTGCAAAGTTCAGTTCTACAAGCAGGTGCAAAAGAAGTATATTTAATAGAAGAGCCAATGGCAGCAGCCATCGGTGCTAATTTGCAAGTTGAAGAACCAAGCGGTAACATAATTGTAGACATAGGAGGAGGAACCACAGAAGTAGCAGTAGTATCATTAGGTGGTATAGTTGTAAGCAATTCATTAAGAGTTGCTGGAGACGACTTAGACGAAGATATCGTAAATTATGTGAAAAAAGAAATGAACATTGCTATAGGAGAAACAACTGCAGAAGAAATAAAAATTGAAATTGGATGTGCCCTTCCATTAATGACACAGATGTCTAGAGAAATTAGAGGAAGAGATTT
The DNA here is from genome assembly GCA_947632535.1 of uncultured Clostridia bacterium. GTDB lineage: Bacteria > Bacillota > Clostridia > TANB77 > CAG-508 > CANRPR01. The sequence continues at coordinate 3,623 of CANRPR010000010.1, forward strand.
ATCAAATGGCTTACCAAGGAATATAACAATTACATCAGATCAAGTACAAGAAGCCATGAGTGAATCAATAGAAGAAATTATAGAAGTAGTAAAACTAACACTAGAAAAAACTCCACCAGAACTTGCAGCTGATATTATGGAAAAAGGAATTGTATTAGCAGGTGGTGGTGCATTAATTAAAAATTTAGACAAATTATTAAGTGAGAAAACAGGAATGCCAGTATATGTTGCAGAAACTCCTTTAGATTGTGTAGTTAAAGGTACAGGAAAAACTTTAGAAGATTTGGATAAATTAAAGAATGTGTTAATTAATTCAAGAAAGAGAAGATAAACCTGAGGAGGAATTATAGAAATATGTATAAAAAGAAGACAGGTGTAATAGGAATTATAATAACAGTAATTATTTTAATTTTATTAGTATTTATATCTAACATGGATATAAAAAAAATGTCGTATGTAGAAAACATATTATCTAGCATTGTAATGCCAATTCAAAATGGCCTTACATATTTAAAAAACAAAGTATCTGGCAACAATACATTCTTCTCAGATATTAATAACTTAAAACAAGAAAACGAAGAACTAAAAAACAAAAATGCAGAACTAGAAAAACAGCTTAGAGAATTTGAAATTATAAAATCAGAAAATGCAACTTTAAAAGAATATGTTAATCTATCAGAACAATATTCAGAATATACTACTAAACCAGCATACATAATAAATAAAGATATTAGCAATTATTCTAGCATATTCGTAATAAACATAGGAGAAAAAGATGGAATAAAACCTAATATGACGGTAATATCTGAAAAAGGATTAGTAGGACATATAATATCCGTTACAGAAAATACATCAAAAGTGCAAACCATTATAGATACAGCAAACACAGTAAGCGCAGTATTATCAAGTTCACATGATGCTATTATATGCAAAGGAACCTTAGAAGACAAGTCAATACTAAAAGGTTCGTACATTCCAACAAATGCTAACTTGATATTAGGAGATAAGCTTGAAACATCAGGAATGGGAGGTATTTATCCTAAAGGAATTATAGTCGGAACTGTAAAAACTATTGAAAGTACTAAAAACATCACAGATAGATATATTACAATAACACCAGCAGTAGATTTCGAAAAAGTACAAACAGTATTAGTAATAACAAGTAGTTAATAACAAAAATATAATTGAAGGGAGGAAGCTAGGATTTTACCTAGCGAGGAATTAGTGAAAAAACTATTAATTGTTTTTATAATGATAATTGTATTTCTATTAATATATTTTTTACAAGCTAATTTCTTCAATTGGTTTACAATAGCTGGGAATAAGCCAAATGTTTTTATAATTCTAATACTATTTATATCACTATTTGCAAGTAAAGAAATAAGTATTTCATTTTCAATTTTATCAGGCATATTTTTAGATGCACTTATAGCTAAAAAAGTGGGAATATCAGGAATTATGTTTGGCATAATTACAGTATTAGGCATATATTTTGATAAAAACTTCTCCAAAGATAGTAAATTAACAATAATTCTAATGACAATAGGTGCTACAATTATATATGAAATAGGTACATATGTACTAAATAGTATACTACAAGGGGCACAACTAGAAATATTACCATTTATAAAGATATTATCTATTGAAACATTATACAATGTTCTAATAACAATTATAATTTATCCTATATTTAGAGTAGCAGGTAATATAGTGGAAGAAAACTTTAAAGGAAATAAAATATTAACAAGATATTTTTAGACTTATACACATTTATAAAAATAAAAAAGAAGGGAGAAAAGTCGAAATTGAGAACAGCCAATAAACAACCAAACATCAAATTAAGATACAATGTAGTAAACACATTTGTGTATATTATTGGAATTATACTATTAATACAACTTTTCAACCTTCAAATTGTGCATGGAAAAGAATACAGAGAAACTTCTAATACAAGATTAACTAGAGAAAGTGTTTTACAAGCAGCTAGAGGATCAATTACAGACCGTTCTGGAATTGAACTTGCAGGAAATAAAACAGGATATAACTTAGAGTTATATAAAAGTAAAATAGATACAAATACATTAAACAATACAATCCTAAAAATGGTCAATGTACTAGAACAAAACCAAGATAAATATGTAGATAATTTTCCAATAAGCGTTGAACCATTTAGCTTTACTCTAGACACAGAAGAAAAACAAAAAAAGTGGAAAAAAGCAAACAAGATAGAAGAAGATGCTACTGTAGAAGAATGCTTTAACTTTTTTAAGGATAAATATAAAATAGAAAACGAAAATGTACAAGAAGTAAGAAAAATCATTGCAATACGATATCAAATTTCACAAGAAGGATATAGCTCAACAAAATCAATAACAATATCAACAGACATAAGCGAACAAAGTACACACATCTTCGCAGAACAAAGTGATGAATTTCCAGGAATTACAACGATAGTACAGCCAATTAGAACATATCCTAAAGGCTCTTTAGCAGGACATATTTTAGGGTATGTTGCAAAAATTAGTGAAACAGAATTAAAAGCAGAAGAAGGAAATGGATATGATCAAAATGACATGTATGGAAGAAGCGGAATAGAATTAGTAGCTGAAAAATATTTAAGAGGAAAAGATGGTATAAAACAAATAGATATGGCAGTGGATGGTACAGTAACAGGAGAATATATATCAGAAGAAGCAATTGCAGGAGCGGATGTGGTACTAACAATTGATGCTAATCTACAAGCTGTTACAGAAGAAGCATTAAAAAATAACATAGAAAAAATTGCTTCAGGAGGCTTTGGTGAAGCATATGATACAAAATCTGGTGCAATGGTAGTTATGAATGTAAAAACAGGAGAAATATTAGCAATGGCCTCATATCCAACTATAGAACCTTCAAAATTTATAGGAGGAATTTCACAAGCAGACTGGGACTACTACAGAGACGAAGACCAAACAAATGGAAGACCATTAATAAATAAAGCAATTGCAGGTACATACCCACCGGGTTCAATATTCAAAATGGTAACAGCAATTGCAGGACTACAAACAGGAGCAATCACAACAACAACCAAAATAAACGATACAGGTATATATAGAGGGGTAGCAAATACAAATCCAGTATGTTGGATTTGGACAAGCAAACATAGAGGACATGGATATTTAAATGTATCACAAGCAATACAACATTCATGTAACTACTTCTTCTATGAAGTAGGAAATAGAATAGGAATAGATAATTTAGCAAAATACTCAAAATACTTTGGATTAGGTAGCAAAACAGGAATAGAATTAACGGAAGAAAGAAGCGGAACATTAAACGAAAGAACAGAAGGCACAACATGGTATCCAGGAAATACCCTATCAGCAGCAATTGGACAATTAAATAACTCATTTACACCAATACAAATGGCAAAATATGCAAGTATGTTAGCAAATGGTGGAAAAAAAGTAAATCCAACAATAATAAAAGCAATACGAAACCAAGACGGAACAGAAGTATCAAAAACTGAATTAGAAAAATACATAAACGAAAAATTTGGAATAAAACCAAGCGAAGAAGAAGAACTAGAAATAAATCAAGACAACTTAAAAGCTATATTAGAAGGAATGAGATCAGTTACAAGCGATACAGGAGGAACAGCATACTCTGTATTCAAAAACTTCTCAATCGAAGTAGGAGGAAAAACAGGATCAGCCCAAACAGGATCAAGCAGTACCAGCAAAGTACATGGTTGGTTCCTAGGATTTGCTCCATTTGATAATCCAGAAATAGCAGTAGTAATAGTAATAGACAATGGTGGACATGGAAGCTACACAGCAGAAGCAGCACGAGATGTAATAGCACAATACTTTGGAATGAATATGAACCAAGACCAAGAGCAAGAAGATGTAACAGCAATTCCATATGTAGAAATGTCCAATTAGGCGAGGGGTGTCCAAATGGGGACGGTTCTTTTTTGGACATTTTGTCCAATTAGGGACGCTTCTCTAAAAGTGTGATGGTTGTAATAATATAGCAAAAAATATTTGAAAGAAGGATGTAGAATGAAAAATAGTGTTATGATTAACTTAGGAAAAGAAGAAATAATTTTAAAAATAGCAGAAAATGATACACATGGTGAAATAATAGAGTGTCTAAGAAGAAAATTGCCAGAATTAAAAAAGTTATATAAAGGAGAAAGAACACCTATTTTCGTAACTGGAAAAACATTAAAAAATAAAGAGATTGACGAAATAAGAAACATGATAAAAAGTGCTATTAAAGTTGATGTTACTTTCGATAGTCCTAAAATATTAGGTTTGCATGGCATAAAAAAGACTTTTGCGGAAGAAATTGAAACTTCAGAAACTAAATTTCATAGAGGCTCTTTGCGTTCAGGCAATAAGGTAGAATATGAAGGAAGCCTAGTAATATTAGGTGATGTAAATGCTGGAGCTGAGGTTGTCGCTGGAGATAATGTGGTAGTATTGGGTATTTTGAGAGGTCTTGCACATGCAGGTGCTAAAGGAAATAAAAAGGCTATTATAGCAGCTGCACAAATAGATGCACCACAAGTTAGAATTTCTAATATAGTTAAGGAAATTGAAAAAGGTGATGACTTAGAAAGAAAAACATATGCTTATGTTAATGGTGAAGATGTAGTAATAGAATAATAAAAAGGGGGATATTAAAAAATATATCTCCCTTTTTTGTTATTCTAAGTTGCTTAACAATAAAATATACTAGTGCAACATAAATTTATTCAAATAAAGATAAAATTTCCTCCTTAGAAAGCTTGTTAATAAATGAAGTATTTGTATCAAGAACATTTTCAATCAATTCGGATTTTTTATTTTGCAACTCAAAAATCTTTTCTTCGATAGAATTTTTTGTAATCAATTTGTACACTTGAACATTATTCTTTTGCCCTATTCTGTAGGCACGGTCAGTTGCTTGATTTTCAGCAGATATATTCCACCAAGGATCATAATGAATTACCATATCAGCACCAATTAAATTTAATCCAGTTCCTCCGGCCTTTAAAGATATCAAGAACACTTTAATATCTGGGTTAGAATTGAACTCGTCAACTAACTCAATTCTAGTATTAACCTTTGTTTGTCCAGTAAGTTTAAAATATTGAATATTATACTTTTTTAATTCCTTTTCAATAATATCAAACATAGAAGTATAATTCGAAAACAGTAGTATTTTATGCCCAGCCTCTATGGCAGAATTTACTATATCTATACATTGTTCCAGTTTACTCGAATTACTATTGTAGCCATTTATAAACAGACTTGGATGGCAACAAATTTGGCGTAGACGAGTAAGAAGTGCTAAAATTTTTATTCTGCTATTATCAAATCCATTAGTCAGCAACTCATCTTGTAGCTCTTGCTTAGCTTGTGCTAAATACGCCAAATAGATTTTTTGTTGTTCTTCATTCATTTCATTATTAAGCACAGTAATAGTTTTATCAGGCAATTCTGTTAAAACTTCCTTCTTCGTTCTTCGCAAAACAAAAGGTTCAATAAGAGCTTTAAGCCTTTTCATAGCTTGCTCATTATTATCCCTAACTATAGGAATTTCGAATTTCTCTTTAAACTTCTTGTAAGAGAACAAATAGCCAGGTATTACAAAATCAAAAATAGACCATAACTCAGAAAGCGAATTTTCAATAGGAGTTCCAGTTAATGCAAACCTAGTCTGAGCACGAATCTGCTTTATAGATTTTGCATTTTGAGTATTACTATTTTTCATATATTGAGCCTCATCAGCTATAACATAACGAAACTCATAATTAATATCCTCATAAATTTCAATATCTCTTTTCAACAAATCATATGAAGTAATTACAACATCATAATTAGGAATATCCTTAATTTTAGCTAGTCGTATATCAGCACTACCAGATATAACTAAAGTCCTAATATTATCTACGAATTTTGCAATTTCATTTTTCCAATTTAAAGATAAAGAACTTGGGCACACAACTAAAATAGGCTTTCTGCTAGTTAAATTTTCCTCTTTATAAGCTAAAATTAAGCTAATTAACTGCAAAGTTTTTCCTAGTCCCATATCATCTGCTAAAATACCGCCCAAATTGTACAAATCTAGAGTTTTTAACCATTCAAAACCAGTTTTTTGATAAGGTCTCAAAACCCCATCCAAAATCTTAGGAATTTCAATATCAACATTTTCAATATTACTTAGCATTTGGGTATAACTGCTAGACTTATTTATTGGAGTATGATGCAAATTGTGTAAAATATTATCCAAATACAAAGTTCTACTAATAGGCAGCTGAATTTCATTTTTCGAAATATCTCTATACTCTATATTCGCACCATCCATTAGTTCCTCTATAAAATCCAAAGATTCATTTTCCTCTAGGGAGAAAAAGCTACCATCCTTCAAACGATGATATTTTTTCTTTAATCTGTACTTACTCAAAATCTCTTGCAATTCAGACTTATCAAAATTTAAGTTTTCTAAATTTATGCTAAGCAGATTATTCTCAAGTTTTACCCCTAAACTACCAAGCTTTGGTTGCTTAATTTGTTTTTCCTTAAAATCGTCACTTGCAAGAACTTCAAACTTTTGCATATATTCATTTATATCTTCAGACAAAAAATTATAAATCTTTTCCTCGTCAGTAAGTATAAACCTCAAATTCTTTTTATCAATCAAAAATCCAGTCTTTCTAAGCAAATTAAGAGCAGAAGTTTCGTCTAATATATTCCTAACAGCCTCAACACGAGCAGTTTCGTCAATAGGATTAAACTCAATATTACCATAGCAAAATTGCATAGTACAAATGATATTATTACTACTATCCATGTCTAAAAATACTTTAACACCTAACTTTTGAGGCAGATAAGGTTCAAGCTCCATTTCGTCAATAGATTTGGTATTTATATATTTTTCAACCTTAGGTACAACCATAGAGAAAAAGTTATATAAATCAGATTGACTAAATTTAATTTCACTAGTAAAATTTCTTCTGAAAACTTCTAGTAACTTTATTACAGAATTTTCGTAGTCCTTACTACAGCGATACAAAATATTACCATGCAAAAAATATGAAAATTCCTTCCCATAAAATACAAAATATGTATTATAAGTTTCAATAGGACATAACAATTTATATTCATTTGAATCAGAATGTATTAAATCAAAATACAATTCAGGTTCATGAGCCAGCAAATGTACACTTTCAGAAACATAATCTCTCTCAATAGTTATTTCTTGCCCATTCAAAATCTCAAATAATTCATCCAAACCAGAATTACTTAAAGTTATATATTCAACACTTAAAGCCCTACCATAAAAACGATGAGTGGAATTACTATTTACATACTTAATAATTTCAGCATACTTCATAATAAAATGCAATAAAGGACGACTATCTTCGCAAAAGGCGTCTTCACAATGAACGAAAGATAATTTTGCACCATAGCGAAAAAGTTCATGCCTAAGCATATAATCATAAAAATCCACTAAATTTTTTAATTTATAAATCTGAGTTGTACCAATTTTAAACTCAACTTTTATTTCACCAGAAAACTTATCATACAGCAATTTTGGTATTATTTTTACATTACCATACTGAGATAGAGAAACATTGTTTTCCTCTAAAGAACTAGAATTTTCAAAATCCTCGTAAAAAGTATTAATCAAATCCTTAAAATCAGTATATTTTTCCTTGCCAGTACTATGTGTTTTTACTGCCGATGTAGTAGTATAATGTTTACCTTTGCAGAATTCCATCATAGTAGCCACAATATGCTTACAAGCTCCATAATGAGAAGAATAATCAGCACATTCGCATGACAAGTTTTGCAATTCAGCATTTTTAACATTTATATAAACATGGTAATTATCAAGATTTCCGTTAACAATAGCATTAATTTCAAAATTATTAGAATTCTCATAAACTACCTTTTGAATATTAACTTTTCCTTTTAGCTGATATGTCTTAGCTCTTTCTAACCTTTCTGAACCAGCATATTGATATAAATCGTTTGTGATACTAGGATTTACAAGCATAATAAATCTATCCCTTCTAAAAGCAAATATAGCTTAAAAAATAAGTAATTTTTAACAAATCCACTTTTAAATAATAACTAATTATATCATACTACATAGTAAAAGTAAATAAAATTTCAAGCATAAAAATCATAAAAAATCACGAATAACTATTGACAATTTTGCACATACTCTGTAAAATAATATTTATAAATTTAATAGTGCTGTGAAAATGACGAGCAATTAAAAGAGCTATACAGAGAAAAAAGGCATTAGCTGAGAGCCTTTTATAGAAAACCTAATTGAAAAACACATTGGAGCATAGTATAAGAAGAGAGAAAAAGTTTAAAAAACTTTTTAAAATAGGGTGGCACCGCGGAAAAATTCGTCCCTGCATTTATGCAGGGACTTTTTGTTATATGCAGATAAATAAAAAGGAAAGAAGGAAAAAATATGAGCATTTATAAGAATTACACTTGTGGCCAAATTACATTAGAAGATGTTGGCAAAAAAGTTACAATTGCAGGTTGGTTACAAACAATAAGAGACTTAGGTGGAGTAGTATTTATTGATGTAAGGGATCAGTATGGAATTACACAAGCGGTTATATCAGGCAATGAAAAATTGGTTGACTTTGTTAGTAGAATACCAGTAGAATCAACCATCACATTAACAGGTACAGTTAGAAAAAGAGACGAAGAAACTATAAACGAAAAAATACAAACAGGGTTGGTAGAAATATTCATTGAGGATATAAAAATTTTAGGAAAAAGAACTAAAAATTTGCCTTTTGAAATAAATTCAGATAAAGAAGTAAGAGAAGACTTAAGGCTTCAATATAGGTTTTTAGACTTAAGAAATGATAAATTAAAAGAGAACATTATATTAAGAGCTAAAGTAATACAATACTTAAGAAATCAAATGATAGAGCAAGGATTTCTAGAAGTGCAAACTCCAATTTTAACTAGTTCATCTCCAGAAGGTGCAAGAGATTATTTAGTACCAAGCAGAGTACACCCGGGAAAGTTTTATGCATTACCACAAGCTCCACAGCAATTCAAGCAATTATTAATGGTTGCTGGGATAGATAAATATTTTCAAATTGCTCCATGCTTTAGAGATGAAGATGCAAGAGCAGATAGGGCACCAGGAGAATTTTATCAATTAGATATGGAAATGTCATTTGCAGAACAGGAGGATGTATTTAAGGTAATAGAACCAGTAATGTATAATACCTTTAAAACATTCTCAAATAAGAAAATAGCACAATATCCATTTCCAAGAATTGCATATAAAGAAGCTATGTTAAAATATGGAACAGACAAACCAGATTTAAGAAATCCATTAATTATAGAAGATATAACAGATATATTTGAAAAAATAGACCTAAAAGTATTCAATAACAAAATAGTTAGAGTTATTGCAATACATGATGTACAAGAACAGCCAAGAAGCTTTTTCGAAGGAATGACAGACTTTGCAATGCAGGAATGTAAAGCAAAAGGATTAGCATGGCTTAGAATAATGGAGGATAGAAGTTTTCAAGGTCCTATTGCTAAATTTATTGACGATACTGCAAGAGAAGAAATATTAAAAAGAACAAATTCAAAAGAAGGTGATGCAATCTTCTTCATAGCAGAAAAAACAGGAGTAGTTGAAAAATTAGCAGGGCAAATAAGAGATGAGTTAGGAAAAAGATTAGACTTAATAGACGAAAATGTATTTCAATTTTGCTGGATTATAGATTTTCCAATGTACGAACTTTCAGAAAATAACACAATAGAATTCAGCCATAATCCATTTTCAATGCCACAGGGAGGTTTAGAAGCACTTAAAAATGAAAAGCCATTAGATATACTAGCATATCAATATGACATAGTTTGTAATGGAATAGAGTTATCTTCAGGTGCTGTTAGAAACCATGATCCAGAAATAATGATAAAAGCATTTGAAATAGCTGGATATACCAAGCAACATATAGAAGAAAAGTTTTCAGCTTTGTTTAATGCCTTTCAATATGGTGCACCACCACATGCTGGAATTGCACCAGGAGTAGATAGAATGATAATGCTACTAACAGGAGAGCCAAGTATTAGAGAAGTAATAGCATTCCCATTAAATAGCAAAGCACAAGATTTACTTATGGGAGCACCAGGAAATGTTACAAGAGAACAGTTAAGAGATATACACATAAAACTTGATATAAAAGAATAAATTATAAAGCGAATCTAGACTATTAAGTGGAAAATTTAATAATCTAGATTCGTTTTAATTGTTAATTTTTAACTATAATTTTTTGTTATAAATTGTAGACAGATGGACTTTTATAAGTGTATAATAATTATACTTGGATAAAACAAAGGGGATGAAAAACATGAGAAAATACTTATTTACTTCTGAAAGTGTTACAGAAGGGCATCCAGATAAATTATGCGATTTAATTTCTGATAGCATATTAGACGAATACTTAGAGCAGGATGAAAATTCGCGAGTAGCAGTTGAAACTTTTGCCTCTAATAATTGCATAATGATTGCTGGACAGGTAACATCAAAAGGAGTAGTAGATATAGAAAAACTTGTGCGAAATGTTATAAAAGAAATTGGATATGTAGATTCAAGTGTTGATATAGATTATAGAACTTGCAAAATTGAATGCAATATAACAAAACAGAGTTCAGATATTGCAAAAGGTGTAGATATTGGTGGAGCAGGTGATCAAGGAATGATGTTTGGCTATGCATGTGATGAAACGCCAGAATATATGCCATTTGCAATATCTATGGCACATGCATTATCAGCAAGACTAGCTCAAGTAAGAAAAAATGGTGAAATACCATACCTAAAGCCAGATGCTAAAACCCAAGTAACAGTTGAATATGAAAATGAGAAACCAAAAAGAATAGAAACAGTATTAATTTCAAGTCAACATACACAAGATACAGATATGGAACAATTAAAAAAAGAACTTACTAATAAAGTTATAAAAAAAGTCATTCCAGAAAAGTATATGGATAATCAAACTAAAATATATATTAATCCTACAGGTAGATTTGTAATAGGTGGACCCTTAGGAGATACAGGACTTACAGGAAGAAAAATCATTGTGGATACATATGGTGGATATGCGAGACATGGTGGAGGAGCATTTTCAGGTAAAGATGCAACAAAGGTAGATCGTTCAGCAGCATACATGTTAAGGCATATTGCTAAAAATATTGTTGCAAATGGATATGCTAAAAGATGTGAATTACAGGTAGCATATGGCATTGGTATGGAACAGCCAATATCAATTTATGTTGATACATTTGGTACAAACACAATTCCAGAAGAAGAAATAATAGAAAAAATAAATAGAAAATTTGATTTAACACCAAATGGAATAATACAATATTTGCAATTAAGAAAGCCAATTTATACAAAAACAACAAATTATGGACATTTCGGAAAGCCAGACTTACCATGGGAGAAAATAATTGAATTTTAAAGAAAAAATTGCATACAATGGAAATATAGATTTATTATAAAAACAGTAAAGTATAAGTCTAAGAAGGGAATGTTATTAAATGGATAAGAAGGAAGAAGTTGAGGTTGCTTTTGAAGAAAAAGTAGCTGAGGATGACGAAATAGAACCAAAAATAGAAGATAAGAATACAGAAGATAAGGATCAAGAAGTAAAAGAAGAAATAGTGCAAGAAGAGGTTGAGAAAAAATTAGAAGAAGCTGAAAATATCATAGAAAATTATGAACAAAATAAAGCAGGAAAAGGTTTAACAAAATATGCAATTATAATATCAGTTATATCTTTTATTCTTATAATAGCGGTAATTATATTTTCTACAATATTTGCGTTAATAAACAGAAGTAGTAATAAAATAATTTCAGGTGTAAGTATAAAGGGAATAGATGTATCTGGATTAACAATAGAAGAAGCAAAACAAAAGTTAAGTGATAATATTTTACCTAATTTGGAGCAGGAAATAGCATTAAAACATGGAGATTATACTACATCTATTATACCAAAACAAATAGAGGCAAATTTTAGAATAGACGAGGCCGTAAATATAGCATATAGCATGGGTAGAGATGGAAATATTTTAAAAGATAACTATAAAATTATAAATACATATTTAGGAAGTACTAATATAACTCCAGCTTTTAGCTACAATCAAAAAATATTAGAAGACTTTATAACAAATGCTTCAGACAATTTACCAGATAAAGTAATACAAAGCAGTTACTGTATCGAAAATAATAAACTAATAATTTCAAAAGGAACAAAAGGAAACACAATTCAAAGTGAAATCCTAGAAAATGCGATTATAGACAATATTGTGAATTTAAAAGAAGAGAATGCAATAGAAATACCTGTTAAAGAAGTAGAACCAAATGCGATAGATATTGATAAAATTAGAGGAGAGATATACAAAGAGCCAAAAGACGCATATTATACAAGAAACCCATTTGCCGTATATCCACATGTAAATGGTGTAGACTTTGATATGTCGGTTGAAGAAGCAAAAAATCTAGTTGCCAATACTACTGAAGGTGATATAACAATTCCATTAAAAATAACAACTCCAGCAGTAACAACAAATCAGATTGGAACAGAAGCATTTCCAGATCAACTAGCAACATTTACAACTAAATTTTCTACAGCAGATGGAAACAGAACTACTAATATAAGACTAGCAACTTCTAAAATAAATGGAGTAGTTTTAATGCCAGGAGAAACATTTTCATATAATCAGGTTGTAGGAAAAAGAACAGTAAGTGCTGGATTTAAGTCTGCACATGTATTTTCAAACGGTCAAGTATTAGACGATGTTGGTGGAGGAATATGTCAAGTATCTTCAACACTATATAATGCTGTTTTACTATCAAACTTAGAAATAGTAGAAAGGAAAAATCATACTTTTTATACAGGCTATGTTAAAATAGGTACAGATGCAACAGTATCATGGGGAGGACCGGACTTTAAGTTTAAGAACTCTAGAAATTATCCAATAAAAATTGTTGGCAAAGTATCAGGCGGGACTGTGACTGTACAAATATATGGATTAAAAGAACAAGTGGAATACGAAGTGGTTATAGAATCACAAGTATTGCAAAAAGTTGCTAGAAAAGTTACATATAAACCTACTACCGCTTTAGAAACAGGAAAACAAAAAGTTGTACAAAGTGGATATGATGGATACAAATCAAGAACATATAAAACATTGAAATTGAATGGAAAAGTAATTTCAAAAGATTTATTATCTACAGATACATATAATTCTTTAGAAAAAATAATTGAAGTAGGTCAATAGAATAAAAGCACATCTTAGCCTTTTGGTGAAGATGTGTTTTTTTGTAAAAATAAACTCGTAAAATGTCAAAAAATGGCGAAAATGTGCGTAAATTAACCAAAAAATATGGTTGTATTTTGCTGGAAAATATTGTATAATAGTAATACATTGGAATAAAAGGAGAAATAAATGAGAAATATCAAACTAACAATCGAATATGACGGAAAAGATTTCAATCGGTTGGCAAAAGCAGCCAAATAAATTAAATATACAAGGAACAATAGAAGAAGCTATAAAAGAAATTGTAAAAGAAGAAGTAGAACTTAACGCCTCTGGAAGAACAGATGCAGGAGTTCATGCTATAGGACAAGTTGCTAATTTTAAAACAAATAATGTAAGTATACCAATAGAAAAAATGGCATTAGCAATAAACTCTAGATTGAAGAAGAGCATAGTAATAAAGAAAGCAGAAGAAGTAGACGAAAATTTTCATGCAAGATATGCTTGTAAAAAGAAAACTTATAGATATATAATAGACAATTCAGAAAATGGAACTGCTATATATAGAAATTTAAAATATAATTTTAATCAGAAGTTAGATATAGAAGCAATGAAACAAGCAATAAAATATTTTATTGGTGAACATGATTTTAAAGCATTTAGAGCTAGTGGAACTTCAAGCAAGAATAGTGTTAGAACAATATATAATGCTGAAATAAGTGTACAAAATCAAGATATAATTATAGAACTTATGGGAAATGGATTTTTATATAACATGGTGAGAATAATATCAGGAACTCTATTAGATGTAGGTTTGGGAAAAATAGCACCTGAAACTATACCAGAAATAATTAAAAGTGCAGATAGAAGTAAAGCAGGTAAAACGCTACCTCCACAAGGACTATACTTAGTAAGCGTTGAATATTAAAAGAAGGAAGGATGATGTAATGAGAGAAATAGGGATTTATGTACATGTACCATTTTGTGTACAAAAATGTGCATATTGTGATTTTGTGTCTTATGCTGATAAAATAGAATTATCTCAACAATATATTAAAGAAGTAAAAAAAGAGATATCAGCTAAAAGAAATGAAATAAACGAAGAGATACAAGTAAAAACAATATATATTGGGGGAGGAACCCCATCTTACATTAAAAGTGCATTAATGGTAGATCTTATAAATCATATAAGAAAAGAATTTGTTGTTAAACCGGATGCTGAAATAACAATAGAAGCAAATCCGGGAAGTATTACTCAGCCCAAATTAAAAGATTATATGTCGGTAGGTATTAATAGATTAAGCATGGGCTTGCAAACTACAGATAATAAGCTATTAAACAGACTAGGTAGAGTTCATACATATAATAGATTCTTAGAGAGTTATCTATTAGCAAGACAAATGCGGAATGAAAAATGTAAATATAGATTTAATGATAGGTATACCTGGTCAAACAATAGAAATATTACAGGATACAATTAGCGAAGTATTGCAGTTAAATCCAGAACATATATCAGTATATTCTTTAATAGTAGAGCCGGGAACAAAAATAGAAAAATTGTTAAAAAGAAAAAAGTTTGAATTACCAAGCGATGAGGAAGAAAGAGAAATGTATTGGTTGGTAAATGAAAAACTAACTGAAAAGGGATATATCCACTATGAAATATCTAATTATGCAAAGCAAGGGTATCAATCGAAACATAATGTGGACTGCTGGGAGCAAAAAGAATACTTAGGTTTTGGAGTGGCAGCACATTCATACATGGACATGCAAAGGTATTCTAATACAACTAGTATAGAACAGTATCTTAATGAAAATAACAACTATATAGTAAATGAGATACAAAATAAAAAAATGCAAATGGATGAATATATGATGCTAGGATTGCGTAAAATAGCAGGAATTAATATTACAAATTTCAAAAATAAGTTTATGGAGAATCCATTGACTGTATATAAAGATGTGTTAGATAAATTAGAAAAAGAGGAACTAATAAAAGTAGATATGCAAAGCATTTCACTAACCAAAAAAGGCATAGATTTAGCAAATTTAGTATGGGAAGAATTTGTATAAATCACATTCACAAAAAATTCACAAAAAAATTAGCAGAAAGTATTGACAACTGCTAATAGTGGGTATAATATATATAGCGTTAGCAGTCAAACTAATCGAGTGCTAAAAGGGGTGAAAAAAGTTGTTAGATGAAAGAAAGAAAAAAGTACTACAAGCAATTGTAGAAGAATATATCAATACAGCAGAACCCGTAAGCTCTAATACTTTAACACATAATCATGGACTAGAATGCAGTAGTGCAACAATTAGAAATGAAATGTCAGAACTAGAAAAAAGTGGATTTCTAGATAAGCCACATACATCAGCAGGAAGAGTGCCATCAGCAAAAGGTTATCGCTTTTATGTGGACGAATTAATAAAAGAAGATAACATCAGTATAGAGGAAATCAAGTATATACAAGAAAAATTAGAAACAAAAGTAAATGAAATACAAGATTTAACGAAAATAGCAACAACAACATTATCAGAAATAACACATTACACATCAGTTGCAATAGGCCCAAAAAGCAATTTACAAATTATAGAGGACATCAAATTTGTTTTATTAGGCAGTAGAATGCTAATGGTTGTAATTATGACAGATACAAAACTTGTAAAAGAAACTATAATAAAATATGATGAAGATATTACACAAAGTCAAGTAGAAACTCTAAACAATCTATTTAGCAGCAAATTAGTAGGCAAACCTTTAGACAAAATAGACAAACCAATGGAAGAATATATTTTATCAGAAATCAATTATAGTGTTAGCGTAATTAAGCCAATTATAGAACAAATTAACAAAGTGGTAGAAGAAGAAAATACCATAATGTTAGAAGGGGCAAATAGAGCATTCGAATTACCAGAATTTAAGAGTCTAGAAATTGCAAGAAACTTTATTAATGTATTAGATACAAAAGAATTGGTTGTAGATATGTTAAATACAGGTATAGCAAAAGATATAAATGTATATATAGGTGACGAAAATGATAATAAGCAATTAAAGGATTTTAGTATAGTTACATTTAGACATAAAATTCATGGTAAAGATGTAGGAACTATAGGGATAATAGGTCCTAAAAGAATGGATTATTCAAAAGTAATTTCAGTTATGAAATATATAAGCAAAAAGATGAATAGCACGGACAATGAAGATGAAGATAATGAAAGGAGATAAATTATGGCAGACAAAAAAGCAGAACAAATGGAAAAAATGGAAAACATAGAAAACACTGAAAAGCAAGAAGAAAATAATAAAGCACAGGAACAGATGGTACCAAAACAGCAATTTGACGAAATAGAAGATAGATATAAAAGACTAATGGCAGAATTTGATAACTATAAAAAAAGAAGTTCAAAAGAAAGAGAAGGATTGTACAATTCATTAATTTCAGATATAGTAACATCATTTTTGCCAATACTAGACAACCTAGAAAAAGCAGTAAACACGAACACAGCTGACGAAAACTACAAACAAGGAGTACAAATGGTATTAAAACAATTTACAGACACTTTAGGAGCTTTAGGAGTACAAACAATAGAAACAGTCGGAAAAACCTTTGATCCAGAACTACATGAAGCAGTAAGTAGTGTACAAGACGACAACTTAGGCGAGAAAGAAATAAAAGAAGAATTTAGAAAAGGCTACAAAATAGGCAACAAAGTAATAAGACACTCTATGGTAGTGGTAGCAAATTAAATTTGTCCAAATGGGGACGGTTCTTTTTTGGACATTTTGTCCAATTAGGGACGCTTCTATCCAAAGCACTGATACCCTAGTGCTTTGACGATATAAAATTGTTATTAAATTTATAAGTATATAAAATATTTTAAGGAGGAATTTTTAAATGGGAAAGATTATAGGAATTGACTTAGGAACAACAAACTCATGTGTAGCGGTTATGGAAGGTGGCGAGGCTGTTGTAATACCAAATGCAGAAGGAAATAGAACAACTCCTTCAGTTGTAGCATTTTCTAAAAATGGAGAAAGATTGGTAGGACAAATTGCAAAGCGTCAAGCAGTTACTAACCCTGAAAATACAGTTATATCAATAAAAAGACATATGGGTTCAGACAAAAAAGTTAAAATCGAAGGAGATGAATTTACACCACAAGAGATATCTGCAATGATACTTCAAAAATTGAAAGCTGATGCAGAGAATTACTTAGGAAGTGCAGTTACACAAGCTGTTATTACTGTACCAGCATATTTTAGTGATTCACAAAGACAAGCAACAAAAGATGCTGGAAAAATAGCAGGTTTAGAGGTGCTAAGAATAATAAATGAACCAACAGCAGCATCACTTGCATATGGAATGGATAAAGAAGATCAAGATCAAAAAATTATGGTATATGACTTGGGTGGAGGAACATTTGATGTTTCTATACTAGATATTGGTGATGGAGTATTTGAGGTTCTAGCTACAAGTGGAAATAATCACTTAGGTGGTGACGATTTTGACCAAAAAATTATCGATTATTTAGTAGCTGAATTTAAAAAAGAACAAGGAATTGACTTGACACAAGATAAAATGGCTATGCAAAGATTAAAAGAAGCAGCAGAAAAAGCAAAAATAGAATTATCTGGTGTTCAACAGACTAATATTAACTTACCATTCATTACAGCTGATGCAACAGGACCAAAGCACTTAGATGTAACGCTAACAAGGTCAAAATTCGAAGAATTAATAAGAGATTTAGTAGAATCTACAGCTGGACCTGTTAACCAAGCATTAAAAGATGCAGGAATATCTGCTGAAAAATTACACAAAGTATTGTTAGTTGGTGGTTCTACAAGAGTACCATGTGTTCAAGAATTAGTAAAAAGATTAACAGGAAAAGAGCCAGACAAGGGAATTAACCCAGATGAATGTGTTGCTATTGGTGCAGCAATTCAAGGTGGAGTATTATCAGGAGATGTTAAAGATTTAGTATTACTTGATGTAACACCATTGTCATTAGGAATAGAAACATATGGTGGTGTATTTACTAAGTTAATTGAAAGAAACACAACAATTCCAACTAAGAAATCACAAGTATTCTCAACAGCAGCGGATGGTCAAACAAGTGTTGAAATTCATGTATTACAAGGTGAGCGTGAAATGGCAGCATACAATAAAACATTAGGAAGATTCCAATTAACAGGAATCCCAGCTGCACCAAGAGGAGTTCCACAAATCGAAGTAACTTTTGATATTGATGCAAATGGTATAGTTCATGTGTCTGCTAAGGATATGGCAACAGGAAATATGCAAGATGTATCTATTACAGCAAGTTCTAATTTGTCAGACGAAGATATTGAAAAAGCTGTAAAAGATGCAGAAGCTCATGCAAGTGAAGATAAAAAGAAGAAAGAAGAAATAGAAACAAGAAATAATGCAGAAAGCTTAGTATACAACAGTGAAAAGACATTGAAGGATTTAGGAGATAAGGTAAGCGGTGAAGAAAAAACAAAAGTAGAAGAGGAAATTGCAAACCTTAAGAAAACTCTAGAGGGAACTGATATAGATAAGATAAAAGAAGCAACAGACAAGTTAACACAAAGCTTTTATGCATTATCTGAAAAATTATATAAACAAGCAAATCCAAATCAAGGTGCAGACGAAGCAGCAAATGCAACTACAGATGCTGGTGCTGGAACAGGTGCAGCAGATAATGGAAATGTTTATGATGCAGATTACAAAGTAGAAGACGAAGATAATAAATAATATAAAATTAGCAAGATAGAGGAGAAATTCATTAAGAATTATCCTCTACTTAGCTTATAATGTTGGAGGAAGAAATGGCAGACCAAAAGAGAGATTTTTATGAGGTACTTGGTGTAAACAAAAATGCAAGTGATGACGAATTAAAACATGCATACAGAAAATTAGCAAAGAAATATCATCCGGATGCAAATCCTGACAACAAAAAGGAAGCAGAAGCAAAATTCAAAGAAGTTAATGAAGCATATGAAACTTTATCTGATCCTCAAAAAAGAAAGATGTATGACCAATTTGGACCTGATGGGCCACAAGGCTTTGGAGGAGCAGGAGGACCATTTGGTGGACAGGGCGGATATTATTCATATTCTACATCAGGCTTTGATGGTTTTGATATGGGAGATTTAGGAGATATATTTTCTTCGTTTTTTGGTGGTGGAATGAGTGGCAGAAGTTCCAGAAATAATCAAGGACCAACTAAAGGTGCGGATTTGAGATATGATTTAGAAATATCTTTTGAAGAAGCATTTTTGGGAGTAGAAAAAGAAATATCAATAAATAGAGACGAAGTATGTGGCACTTGTCATGGAAATGGAGCTAAACCAGGCAGTTCAATAGAAACATGTCCGATTTGCCATGGAACTGGACAAATAAAACAAGTGCAAACAACAATTTTAGGACAGATGCAGACAACAAGAACTTGTACAAATTGTCATGGAGAAGGCAAAATAGTAAAAGAACCATGTGAAACATGTAGAGGAAAAGGAACAGTAAGGAAAACAGTTAAAATTAAAGTGAAAATACCAGCTGGAATAGACGAGAATCAGCCAGTAGTTTTACGAAAACAAGGTATGCCTGGCACAAAGGGTGGACCAGAAGGAGATTTATATGTAGTAGTACATATTAAAAAACACAGTATATACACAAGAAATGACTTTAATGTATTGTGCGATGTGCCTATTACATTTACACAAGCTACTCTTGGAGCTGAATTAGAAATACCAATGGTAGATGGTTCAAAAGAGATATTTAAAATACCAGAAGGAACTCAAACAGGAACAAGGTTTAGAATACGAGGCAAAGGATTTAAAGCTCTAAACAGGAATTATCAAGGGGATTTTATATTTACAGTTGAAATCCAAACACCAAAAAAATTAACGAAAGAGCAGAGAGACTTATTAATGCAATTAGCAAAAACTATGAATGAACAGCCACCAATAAAAAAACGCGGTATATTCGGCTAAAAATTATAAAAAAATGTCCAAAGAGGGACATTTTTTTTTCACAATATGGACATAAAGCAAAGATATAATATATAATAATAAAAAATGGAGAAGCGTCCCTAATTGGACAAAATGTCCAAAAAAGAACCGTCCCTATTTGGACAAAAAGGAGTGAATAGTTGTGAGTGATATAACAGTGCTTGTAGTTGATGATGAGGCTAGGATGAGAAAGTTGATAAAGGATTTTCTAGCGCAGAAGGGATATAGTGTAATTGAGGCTCCTGATGGAGAAGAGGCTTTGAAGGTGTTTGAAGAAAGACAGAATGAAATAAATTTAATTTTATTGGATGTTATGATGCCAAAATTAGATGGATGGTCGGTATTGAGGCAAATTAGACAAGTTTCAAAGGTACCTATTATTATGTTGACTGCAAGAGGCGAAGAACAAGATGAACTATTTGGCTTTGAACTGGGAGTTGATGAATATATTGCTAAGCCTTTTAGTCCTAAGATTTTGGTGGCTAGAGTCGAAGCTATTTTGAAGAGAACAGAGTCTGATAGTAGAGAAATAAAGGATTATGGTGGTATTACTATAGATTCAGATGGTAGAACTGTACAAGTTGATGGAAAGCAAGTTGAAATGAGTTTAAGAGAGTATGAACTTTTGAAGTATTTAGTAGACAATGAAGGGATAGCATTATCTAGAGATAAAATTTTAAATAATGTGTGGAATTATGATTATTATGGGGATTCTAGAACAATAGATAGTCATATAAAAAAGATTAGACATAAACTTGGAAAAAAAGGAAAATACATAGAAACAATGAGAGGCATAGGATATAAATTTGAGGTGAAATAGTAAATGAAGAAGCTAAAGAGTAAATTGAATTCTATTAGAATGAGGCTATTTTTTACATTATGCATTTCAGTTGTGATTATTGTAGCATTTTTAATTTTAATTAACAATTTTGTTTTGGAAACATTTTATTTGTATTCAAAACAAAATAGTTTGATGCTAGTTTACGACAAAATAAATAATTATTATAATAATCCAAATAGCGATGTTGATATTGAACTAGAACTAGAAAAAATAGCAATCCAGTATAACTTTGATATCTTGATAAAAACAGATAAAAACATTAGTGTGTATTCAAGTAATAAAGATTTCTTGTCAACCATTAATACGATAAATAGTGTAACAAATGTATTCCAAAAGAATAATAACAGTATAATTTATGAAAAAGATGGTGTGACTATTAGAAAAACGGCAGATACTAAGAATGGACTAACATTTATATTTTTCCAAGGAAACTTGAACAATGGCTATCAATTGTATATAAGAATGCCAATAGCATCAATACATGAAAGTGTACAAATATCTAATAGATTTTTGTATCTAATAGGTGGTGTAACTATAATTATAGGAGGTATAGTGGGATCATTTATATCTAGAAGATTTACTAAGCCGATATTAGAATTAAATGAAATAGCCAATAAGATGTCTAAATTAGATTTTAGTAAGAAGTATAGGGTAACAGATGCCAACGACGAAATTAATAATCTAGGCAGAAATATTAACACTATGTCAGATACACTTGAAAAAACTATTAATCAGCTTCGAAATACAAATATAGAATTAGAAAAAGATATTGAAGAAAAGTCGAAAATTGACGAAATGAGAAAGAGCTTTATTTCAGATGTATCACATGAGTTAAAAACTCCAATAGCCTTAATACAAGGCTATGCAGAAGGTTTAGCTGAAAATGTAAATTCTGATGAGGAAAGCAGAAAATTTTATACAGAAGTAATACTAGACGAAGCTAATAAAATGGACAAGCTAGTGAAACAATTGCTAGAACTAATGAAACTAGAATATGGTAAGAGAGAATTCAATAATTCAGAATTTGACATAATGGAATTGACTTCGGAAGTAATTAGAAAGTATAAAGTCATGTTAGAAGAAAATAACATTCAGCTAGAATTTGATAAGGATATTTCAGTTCCGGTAGTTGCAGACGAATTTTATATAGAACAAGTTCTAACGAATTATATTACAAATGCAATAAAAAATGTTAAAGAAGTAAATGGCAAGAAAATTATAAAAATAGATAGTCAAGTGGATATAGAAAGTAATAAAGTACGAATCAAAGTATTTAATACTGGAAATAATATTGATGCTGAGACTATGAACAGAATTTGGAATAGATTTTATAAAGGAGATGCTTCTAGAAATAGAGAAGACGGCGGAAGCGGAATAGGACTATCATTAGTTAAAGCTATTATGAACAACTATAATAATCAATATGGAGTTGTTAACAAAGAAGATGGAGTTGAATTTTTCTTTGAATTGGATTTAAAATTGTAAAAATTGATATAAATATTGAAAAAAAATTAAAACAATAGTATTATATATTCAAAGGTGATAAATAAAGAGGAGAAGTGCAAATGATAAAAAATAATAAAGGTATTACAATGGTTGCATTAAGTGCAACAATATTAATTATAGTTATTTTAACAGGAACCTTAGTATATAATACATTAAATGGACTAGAAAATAGAAGAATAAATAATCTATATAATGATATAAGATTGTTAAAAGATAAAGTTGCATCATATTATGCAGAATATGGAGAATTGCCAATATCAATAAAGTATCCTAACACAGAAAATATAGTTGGTATAAATAAAAATGACAATGACGATTATTATGTTATAGACTTAACCCTTTTATCTAATATAACTTTAAGTTATGGAAAAGGCTTTGACAAATTACAAAATGAAAGAAAGGTTGGATATGACATATATATAATAAACAAACAAAGTCATAATATCTATTATCCACAGGGAGTTAAATTTGACAATGTTATATATTATACAATGCCAAGTGAAGAGTCTGAAATAAAAATAACATCATATGATAAGCCATATATACCAGAAGGCTGTATATATAAAGAGGGAACATGGGAAACCGGTTTTGTAATTAGACAAACAGGTACAGATAACGAATTCGTTTGGATTCCAGTAACAGACTATGATAAGTTTGTTGAGGATAAGGAATATGCAGATACTGCATATTCTGATACCAAAAATGGTTACGCAGTTTCAGAGTATCATTATCAAAAAATGTTAGAAAGTGTTAAAGAAAATGGTGGATTTTATATAGGAAGATATGAAATGGGAAAGACCACAGCTAGAACAGCAAAGGGTACTGTGAATGGAAATGCACTAAGTACTCAAAATGCGTATCCATATAATTTTGTAACTCTAGGGCAGGCACAAACTTTGGGAACAGAGTTTATGGTAAAAGGTAGAACAACAAGTTTAATGTATGGTGTTCAATGGGATGCGGTATTAAGATTTATTGCTGGTTATGCAGGAACGAATATACTTACAACATCAGCTGGTGGAAGTGGAAAATGGGGAAATTATTCAAATTCTGCAATTAATTTTCAAGATGTAGCGAAAGTAAAATATGCAGCAACCACAGGAACATCTTGGATACAAGCTACAACCAACAAAGCAACTTCAAATTCATGGATATTAACAACAGGTGCTTCTACAACATGTAAGGTGCTTAATATATATGACTTAGCTGGAAATGTATCTGAATATACTTTAGAAAGAGGTACTAATGCATCAGCTAAGAATGTAACAAGAGGCGGGAATTGCGGAGAATCTGGAACAACTACAGCAGCAGCTACAAGAGCAGCTGTTGCGGATGATAATTCAGTTGCAACTATAGGATTTCGTATTGCAATTTGGTAATAAAAGTGTTTTGAAAATTACATCAATATAACGGAGAGGAACAAAAATGATAGCATATGTAAAAGGAATATTAGAAACAAAAATGACAGGCTATGTAGTTATAGATGTGGGTGGAATAGGCTATAAAATATACATGTCTGATACAGCAATGGATAAATTAGGTAATATAGGAAGTACAGTAAAAGTACATACTTATTATAGAGTACGAGAGGATGATATTAGCTTATTTGGATTTAATACATCAGAAGAACTAAGAATGTTTGAACTATTAATAGGAGTGAGTGGAATAGGTGCTAAAACTGCACTAACCATGTTGGCGGTAGTTGAACCATCAAATTTTGCATTAGCGGTAATTTCAAATGATATTGGAACTTTAACGAAAATACCAGGAATAGGTGCTAAGTCTGCTCAAAGAATAGTATTGGAATTAAAAGATAAGTTAAAAACAGAACAGGCATTAGAGAAAGGATTAACAAATGAAAAAACCTCTGTATTAAAAGATGATAAAAAGGAAGAGGCGATTTCTGCACTTGGAGTTTTAGGGTATAATAAAAAGGAAATAGAAAAAGCAATATCAAATATAGAAGTAAGTAGCTTGACAGTAGAGGAGATTATTAAAAAAGCATTGATAGAGTTAGGAAAATAAGTTTAAAAGCAGGAGGATACAATATGGAGTTAACCAAGCCATTAGCATATAGGATGATGCCAAGAACATTAGAGGAGTATGTAGGACAAGAACACATATTAGGTAAGGATAAAATACTTTATAGAACAATAAAGGCAGATAGGTTATCTAGCATTATACTATGGGGACCTCCTGGATGTGGTAAGACTTCACTAGCAAAAGTAATAAGTGAAACAACTAAATATAAATTTACTAGAATTAATGCAGTAACATCGGGTGTAGGAGATATTAAAAATGCGATAGAAGAAGCAAAAAATCCATTTTTAAATCCTACTGGAAAATGTATTTTATTTATAGATGAGATTCATAGATTTAATAAATTACAGCAAGATGCCTTGCTTCCATTTGTTGAAAATGGAACGGTAATATTAATAGGTGCAACAACGGAAAATCCATATTTTGAAGTAAATAAGGCACTTATATCAAGATCAATGGTTTTTAAATTAGAACCATTAAAAACAGAAGATATATTTAAAGTTTTAAAAATGTCTTTAGAAAGAGAAGATGGATTAAAAAGTTTCAATGTAAAAATAGAGGATGAAACACTAGAAAAAATAGCAGAAGTGTCAAATGGGGATGTTAGAACTGCTTTGAACGGATTAGAAGTAGCGGTTCTAACAACGAAAATGGATAGTGACGGATATGTTCATATAACTAATCAAATTGCAGCAGATAGTGTTAGAAGTAGAAAAGCAATTTTTGATAAAGATGGTGATTCGCATTATGATAATATAAGTGCGTTTATAAAGTCGATGCGCGGAAGTGATCCGGATGCAGCGATATTCTATTTAGCAAGAGCATTAAATGGAGGGGAAGATCCAGTATTTATTGCACGAAGAATAGTGATTGCTGCAGCAGAAGATGTTGGAATGGCAAACCCTAATGCATTAGTGGTTGCAACATCTGCAATGGAAGCTGTAACAATGGTGGGTATGCCAGAAGCAAGAATAATTCTAGCAGAAGCAGCGGTTTATGTGGCAACATCGAAAAAGTCTAATGCGGCATATTTAGCAATAGATAAAGCATTATCAGATGTATCAAGCAAAGATACAGGAAAAATTCCAATGCATATTAGAAATGCACCAGCAGAAGGAATGCAACAATTTGGATATGGTGATGGATATAAATATCCACATGATTACCCAGGACATGTGGTTGAACAACAATATTTACCAGATAAAATGTTGGGAACTAAGTACTATGTTAAAGATGATACAGTTGAATAGAATATAGCATTTTAATTTTGTATAATTTTATAAAAAATGATTACAATAATAGCAATATGGAAAAAATAAAAGAATTATTCGGATTAAAAAAGTGCATATTAGGTATAATTGCAGGTTTTATAAGTGGATTTTTCGCTAGTGGTGGCGGAATGATATTAGTACCTGCATATATTTATATCTTGGGTTTAAAAGATGCAGAAGCAAGGGCAACATCAATTTTTTGCATTTTGCCGATGGTAGTTACAGGAGGCATTTTATACTATAAACACCAATATATAGACTGGAAAATAGGAATATTGTGTGCAGTTGGAGGAATTTTTGGTGGATATATAGGTGCAAAGTTATTGAAAAAAGTACCAGAAAAGTATCTAAAACTTGTATTTGCAATATTTTTAATCTATATTGCAGTAAGGCTTATAAAAGGAAGCTAGGAGGATAAAATGATACAAATATTAGTAGGTTTCATTTCTGGGATAGTAAGTGGCATGGGAATGGGTGGAGGTAGTATATTAATTCTACTATTATCGCTATTTTTAGGCGTAGAACAACATGTTGCACAAGCTACAAACCTAGTATTTTTTATACCAACAGCAATAACATCAATAATAATTAATGCTAAGCAAAAATATATAGATTATAAAACATCGTTACCAATAATTACAATGGGAGTTATTCGGAGCTATTATAGGTGCAAACTTAGCAACACAAATTAATGTTTCAAGCCTAAAAAAATATTTTGGTCTCTTTTTGCTAGTAATTGCAATTTTTGAGATATATTCATTAGTAAAAAAGTATATATTTCAAAAAAATACAAATAATAAAAGTGAAATAACTAGCAAGGAGGAGTGAAAGTGAATATGAAATTTTTAAAAGGAATGTTAATGGGAACCATACTATCAGCAGGAGTTATGTGGATGTATAATGACAATATGGAAAAAAGTAAGGGAAAGATGGTAAAAAAAGGCAAACAGTTTGCTAAAAAAATGGGAATATTATAAAAAATAGTCCAATTGGGGACGGTTCTTTTTTGGACAAAATGTCCAAAAAAGAACCGTCCCCAATTGGACTTGCAGCCTAGTCGTATAATGAAGCTTCCATAAAGTCATACTTTCTGCAATAATCTTTAGAATCGGAATCTGACATATAAACTTCGCTTTTATTTTTATTTAAAAATTCTACTATATTATAAACATCTATCCAAATTTCATTATTTCCTTCTTTTTGGCTTTCATCAAATATAAGTTGCAAACCAAAATGGAGGTGCGGTACATTTATGTTATTTACATTTTCCTTTGTACTATAGCCAGTCATACCAAGATATCCAATAACATCTCCCGCTTTTACAATTTGCCCCTCGCACAGACTTTTAACATAAGGATGATCCTTTCGCAAATGTGCATAGTAGTAATAGCGTTTTTGGTCAAAACTGCGTATACCTATTCTCCATCCGCCATATTGATTCCAACCAAGAGCTTCAACTATGCCACTTTCAACTGCAATAATAGGAGTGCCAATACTTCCCATTAAGTCGTTTCCTAGATGTTTTCTATTGAAACCGTATGACCTAGAACTTCCAAAATCTTTGTAATGGCTAAAGCTATAATTTTTTGCAATTGGTGAGAATGCTTTTATACCATACTTTTTTGTAAAAGAATTGTCATTAGGATTTTCTATTTCATATTCGCCAAGCATTCCAGATAAAACAGCATTATAAGCTTCGTAGTAATAAGAATAGTATTTCATATCTTGAGTTAAAGTTTCCATACTTTCCCCATTTTTCAATTTTGTTTTTAAATTTTCTAGGTCACTATCTTTAAACTTGCTAAAATTTCCGCCATTCTTACACGCAAGATATGCCAAAAGTTCAATCCAATTATACTTTACATCTTCATTATTTATATGAGAATTAATATCTAACTTTGAGGTCTTATCTAAAACATCAGAAGTTACATTGAAATCTACCCATTTTATATAATCCTTGCTTACATCTTCAGAGTTTAATGCATTAGTATTTATAGTCGTATTGTTATAAAATTTTATGGAAAAAAATACTGCTAATGCAATGCAAATGGTTGAAAATAAAATAAAAAATATAGCAAAATTTTTTGTAATATGGATTGATTTTATGAACAAAATAGAAACACCTCATATAAATTGTATTATGAAGTGTCAAAAATATTCTTTTATTTAAATTATTTAATCCTATAAAATGCTGTATTATTATGCAGTTCTTGTTTTATATATCCGTCATAGATACTAGAAGTATCTGAACTTAAAGGAATATTAATACTAGCATTGCATATAAAATGTTGATTTAAATTATTTATAATATGAATGTCAAAAGATACACCAGCTGAAATATTACCTAGAGCAATATTTGCTCTTTTTAGTAAGCTTCCATCATATATTAAAGGATTACTTATGTCTGATAAAATAGTGTTCTCTTTTATATTTTTATTGATGTAAGTTAGACAAATTGGAGAACTAACATCTATATAGGACTGTGGCTTTTCATAATCAATATTATCATTTACAACTTCAAAATGCAAAGCATCAGTAATAATATTATCTGGATTGTATTCATATTTGCCGAAATTGTTAACATTTTTATAGCATAAATTTGGAGTACCTAAAGATGGACTTTCAAAAAAATTCACATTATCTATATATAGCGAATTGATGGTGTTTTCTGATGTTAACCCATTTTCAGCATTATTGTTAATATATATAGCAATATCAGTATATTGTGATATGTTAATATCCCAAAGTGCTTTATTTACTACTTCATTATTTTCGCTAGATGCAGAACTAAACATTAGTATTTTGTCGATAGAAAAAATGTTTTTTGAATTTAGCTTTGAAAAACGAGCCATACTTTCTTCTATACAAAGTCTATTTGTTAATTCAGCATAAACAGTAGTAGATAGGACAAACATGATACTTAATAGTATTAGTAATAAAAAAATGAATGAAATTATATGAATAGCCTTTTTTCCATAAAAAATGTTTTTTGTTTTCATTTGTACCTCACATAATTAAATAATATAGAATTAGTATAATATAAAATGCGATAAATAACAATATGTAATATAAATTTTGCAATATGAATTTGTGTAGAGTATGTATAAATCTTAAAATATAAGCAATTTGACTAATTTGCAATAAAAATACCGACTAATTTGCAATAAAACTATTGACTTTTTTGCAATGAAATAAAGTGAATATAAAAGTTAGCTTGAGAATTTATTTTAATTCTCAAGCTAACTCAAAAGCAATAAAATTAAAGCCATAAAAAGCATATCATCTTGCACACCTTCGCTATATAAGAAAAAAATAATACAAATAAGCAAGATATCATCAAAGTATAATTTTATTCCCATAATTTCAAAACAGTCTCTATCTTCATGAGAAGATGACACACTTGAAGATTCGTTTTCCGAAGAAGATTTTTGCTGTTTTGCGTAATTAGGATTCATGTATGAAAAAGGATAACCATGGTAATATTTATAATGTGCATAATTATAATAAGGATACCTAAAAAATGGATTTGAAAACATCATTTTATGCCACCGTTACCGGTTGAAATTTCCGCATATTGTTACTATTATTAACATCGTTATTTTTATTATCAGAATTAAAAGCTTCCATAACTTTTCCAACACTAAACAATTTTATGTACTGTTCAACTTTTTCCTTACGGCTTTCCTTTAAATAGGGTTTTAATGAGAGCAATAAATTTGCACGAGGGTCATTTTTGGTATCATTCATTTTATCCATAATCTTTTTGATTTTAAAAATCATGTCCATATCAATATTAAAGTTATTAGAATTTTCGGAGTTATTACTGGTATTAGAGATATTATCAGTGCTTGTATTATTTTCATTAGCATTCATATTTTTAAACATATTTGCAAAATTGGACAACATTTCAGGATTAATATTAAAATTACTATTATTATCCAAAGTACAACCTCCTATTTCTATATCCATTTTATCCTTTTATATAGTATATTCAATACAGGAAAAAATGTTACTAATTTTATTGATGGAATGTTGATAATAGAAAAATAAGAAATAAGACAGTTATTCAAATTCCCCCCAAGTTACCCCCTAAGTTACCCCCCAAGTTGAAAATATAGAAAAAATAATTTCAAAATTTTGTAGTAATTGTGTCTCCATCTGGGTAAAATGTCCAAAAAAGAGGCAATCCCCAGCGTGATAGACAAAATGCGACAAAGTTGTAATAAAAACTTAATATACAAGTTATAATGTGAAATTTGTTTTCAATAATACCTTCCGTAAAAGACAAAAGAGGAAGTTACCATAAAATTTTTTTAGAAAAAATCTAAAAAAACATTGAAAAAACGGTAAAAAAATAGTATAATATAGAAGATAATGTAAAAATAATAGGAGGAAATTTTATGAACAAAAAAATTATTAGTAAATTATTAGCTACAATGTTAGTTATAACATTAACTTTTGCTAATGTTTTGCTGCTAGGAGATTATGCCAGCAAAGCCTTTGCAACAGACGCAAATTTCGAAAATCAGCCAATTGTAACTAACAATGCAAATGTAGAATTTGATGCATATTATATAGACGAATCTGGAAATAAAATGCATTCAGTAAAGGAAGATATAAACTCAGAAGATTTAATACTATATCTATATGCAAAGGTAAGGAATGGTTACTTAAAAGGAATAAAAATAAACATGTTTGGTAACGAAGAAAGTGAAAGTACAAACTTTACCATATCAAACAATACCGATAATTTAACAATGGTTGAGAGTATTGATGTAAATACAAATACCATAAAGCTAAAACAACTAGATAATGGGACAGAAGTTGTAATAAAAGTTCCTACTTATGCAAATAAAAATGATGTGTATGATATTGCAAACTTTAATAAACAAAATAATATTAAAATAACAGCAACATACATAGATAATGAAGGTAAGGAAATTCCTATAGAAAAAACTGTAAAAACAAATGTTGAATGGACAGCTAATGCAGAACCAGTTTTAGAACAAGAAGTTTTAAAAGTTGCGAACTTACCAGAGTATGTAAATATGCAATTAAATGACCCAGCAGAAGAAACAACAACTGAATCATCAACAGTAGTAGCTGGAATGATGTTGCAAACTAAATTAAGAACTGGAGTAAACAACAATAACTTACCAATCCAAGAAACTAATATTAATGTAGAAGTACCAACAATCGATGGAATAAAACCAGTAGCAGTTACAGTAATAGCAAATCAAACAAAAGCAACAAACGGCAAAAATGGTTACGAGTTTGGTACGAATAATTGGAGCTACAATAATGAAACTGGAATACTAACTATAAATGTGAAAAATGAACCAGTAGAAAATAAAATTTCTTGGGACAAAAATAACAAAGATGAATATATAGTAACATATATTTATCCACAAGATGTACTAGCAAAAGTTGAACCAGAGTTACAAGTACCACAAAAAGCTGAATTAAATATGACAGTATACGGTTCAAACTTGCAACAAATAAACATGCAACAAGAAATGTTAATAAATCTTGCAGAACAAAAAGGAAATATAATTTCTAGTGCAACAACAAATAGTATGGAGCAACTAAGCAAAGGATATTTCTATTCACACATTGACAAAAACACAGAATATACTCTAACAAATTTTGTACAAATTGCAAATAAAAATTTAGTAGATAGTGTAATAATAGAAAACAAATATGACGAACTATTGTCAGGCGAGGAAGAAAATATTATAGCAACATCATTAGAAAATTACTCAACATATAGTATGATACAAATTAAAAAAGAAATATTTGACACTATACTTGGTGAAGAAGGATATTTAGAAATATACAATGCAAATGGAAACTTGATATATACTATTAATAAAGACACAACAGTAGAAAATGGAAATTACATATATAAATATGAAGAAAATAATAATAGTATAACAATAAAAACCTCAAAACCAATTGCAGAAGGAAACTTAATAATACAAAATGTAAAAACTGTAAACTCTAATACAAACTTTACAGCAGAACAAATAGCAAGTTATAACAAATTAAAAACAAATTCAGTGGCAAAATTAATGTATAAAGAACAAGAATTATCTGCAATAGAAAATAGCAATAATATAGCATTAATAGAGCCACAAACAAAAATAGAAGCAGAAATTAGTCAGAAAGATATATCTACAATAGTAGAAAACAAAAATGTACAAATAAAAACAATACTTAAAACAAATGACGAAACATGTATGTTATACGAAAACCCAGTAATACAAGTAGAATTGCCAAACTATATAGAAGACATTTCACTTAATAGTATCACACTAGGTTATGACGAGGAATTAATATATGATAGTTCAAAAGTAAGTATAACAACAAATGAAAATGGAAATAAAGTTGTAACAATAGTATTAACTGGAAAAGATACAGACTACAATTTTGATAATGTATCTAAAGGTGCTAACCTTGTTATAGATGCAAACTTGACAGTTAAAAAATTAACACCAACAACAAATTCAAATATAAATGTTAGTGTACAAAACAATAATGGTAGTGGTCAAGTAGCAAATGCACAAATTCCAGTAACAGCAGTAGCACCAGTAGGTGTTGTAGCAACTACACAAATAAGCGGATATAATGAACAAAATACAAAAGCAATGGCATTAAATGGACAAGATCAAACAGTAAAACTACCTGTTAAAGCTGTTGCAAAAGTTGCAAATGTAGAAATGAACATTATTAACAACTATAACAATGTATGCAAAAATATTTCTATACTAGGAAGCATTCCATATAATGTAGCAAAACTTAATTCTCCAATTACAATTAATGGGGTAAATTCAGAAAATGTTGTAGTATATTACTCAAGTAATGAAAATGCTACAAAAGATTTAAATGTTGCAGAAAATGGATGGACAACAGCTATTGAAAATATAGCAGAAGCAAAATCATATTTAGTAGTAATTAATGGATACGAAATGACTACAGGTCAAAATATAGTAGCAGGATATAACTTATTAATACCTGAAAATCTAGGATATAATATAGAAGACAAATTAACATATACAGTATATTATGATAATGTAACAGAAGAACAAACAATTAAAGATTATACTAATGCAGCAAGGACAATAATGACAACGGGAGCTGGACCAGAATTAAGTGTGGCTATAAAATCTAATGTTGAAAATGGTGCAGAAGTAAAAGAAGGAAGCGAAATAAAATATACAGTAAGTGTTACAAATACTGGAAAAACAGCAGTAGAGAATGTAACAGCTATAGGAACTATTCCAGAAGGTACAAAGTATTTTACATATTTAGGAACAGGTTCAAAAGTTAAGAATTTTGACGAAAAAATGACAGAGTATTCTGAAAAAATTGCTTCAATTGCACCAGGTGAGACTAAAACAATAGAATATTCAGTTTGGGTTAAATCATTAGAAAAAATCTTGGCAATACCAGAAGATCCATCTGAATATGAAAGAGAAGATTATGAGTTTGAAGAAGTTCTACAAGAAGGAGTACTAGAAGCAAGTGCAAAAGCAGTTGTAGAAGGATTCGAAGAAGAATTCAAATCCGGAACTATTACAAATAAATCTGTTGAAGGATACATGAATGTATCATTAGATAAAGTAGTAGGTGCAGATGTAATGGCAGAAGGCGAAAGTTTGCAATATAATATATATGTAGAAAATGTTAATAAAAATGTAAAAAGAGATGTAGTTGTAACTTTAGATTTACCTTTGGAAGTAAAATATAATTCTTCATCTGAGGGAGGCATTTACGATGCAGATAATCATCGAGTAATCTGGAATTTAGGCAGTATGGAAGAAGGAGAATATGTAAATATAAAAGTTTATATGAGAATTGCAGATTTACCTGAAGGAGTAACAGATAGAACAATTACAAATAAAGCAATAGTTAGAACAGCAGATAGAGAAATGGAAACTGGAGAAGTAACAATAAATATTAAAAAAGCATCTTTATCAATACAATTATCAACAGACGCTAAAAACGAAGTTGCTGTTGGAGATACAATGCACTATAATATAAAAGTTCAAAATAATGGTGGAGGAGATAATTCAAATATAGCAATAGGAGATACTTTACCAGAAGGCTTAATATATAATGGCTCAAAATATACATATAATGGAACAACTTATAGTAATAATTCTGGAAATGGTAGTAACATAAGTATTAGAATACCATCATTATCTTCAGGAGAATCAGTAGAAATAGATGCAGAAGTAAAGGTAAAAGAACTAGAACAAGGTGAAAGTTCTAGACAAATAAAAAATATTGCAACAGTTTATTCAAAAGAGGTTGAGCAGATTTCTTCTAATGAAGTAACAAATACAATAGTTAATAAAGGTGGAACTACAAGCGATGATCCATCAACAGGCGGAGAATATATTGAAGGAACACATAAAATTACAGGTACAGCATGGCTTGACGAAAATAAAAATGGTGTAAAAGATGAAGGAGAACAAAAATTATCTAACATAACTGTAATGTTAATTGATGCTACTTCAGGACAAGTTGTAAAGGATACAAAAACTGGTACAGAGAAAAAACAAACTACAACACAAGATGGAACATATAATTTCTCAAATATAGAAAATGGAAAATATATAGTAGCTTTCTTATACGATAATGTAAACTATAATTTAGCAGAGTACAAGAAAGATGGAGTACTAGATACTAAAAATTCAGATGTAATTTCAACAAGTGTTAATTTAGATGGAACTGCTAAACCAGCAGCAGCTTCAGATATAATTGAAATTACTAATGAAGATGCAAGTAATATTGATATGGGATTGGTATTAAAAAGCAAATTTAACTTGACATTGGATAAATCTATATCAAAAGTAACGGTAAAAGGTGCAAAACAAACAAAAACATATGACTATGCAAATACAAAACTTGCAAAAGTAGATTTAGATGGAAAAACAGCAGCAGGTACAGTTGTGGTTGTAGAATACAAAATAGTGGTATCTAATATAAGTGATATAGCTGGATATGCTAAAAAAGTAGCGGATTATGTTCCAAGTGATATGAAATTTAGCTCAGAATTGAATAAAGATTGGTATACATCTGATAATGGAACATTATACAACTCAAGTTTAGCAAATGCAGTAATTGAACCAGGACAAACAAAAGAGTTAACTTTAGTGTTAACAAAAACAATGACAGCAGATAATTTTGGAATAGTTAATAATAGGGCAGAAATATATGAGGCATATAACGACTTAGGAATAGCAGATGAGGATTCTACTCCAGCAAATAAAGTAGACGGAGAAAATGACATGAGTAGCGCAGATTTAATTTTAGGACCAAAGACTGGAGAAGTGATAGTTTATATGGCATTAACAGTAACTTTAATAGTAGGTTTTGCAGTAGGAATATATTTTATAAAAAGAAAAGTTTTAACCAGAGTGTAATAAATAAGGAAAGGAGGTAGAAAAATGAGTAGATTTAAAAATATGAAAAAATTAGTTATAGCATTAATAGTAACGGCAGGAATATTGATAAGTGGACAAGCCTTTGCGGATGACGATTTTGGAGAATTCGCAATGGAAATTAGAAAAGGAGAATATACTTTATCTGACCATCGTTTTGTACCACAGCATTTGGGTGGCTATAGTGGAACTTGGTTTTGTATACAAGGTCATGGTTCTTTTAGTGCAACTATGGAGAGATATGATGGCGATGGAAATGAGTATACTTCTGGATATAAAACATCTACATTTTGGGGACATGAGGATATAGATCCACCTTGGGAAGGTAAGAAAACTGCTATGAAATACTATTGGGATGGAGATGTGACACATTTAGAGGCTTTTCAGGATTCAGCATATATCTTTGCAAGTACTGATGGAAAGTTAAACTTCTTGCGGAAGCAATGCGCAGTTTGCAATTTGGGCATCTTCTATAAATAGAGGAACTGCAGAATCTCCTAATGCGCTGGCAAATGAAGCAGCTGCATATTTAGATTTTTATAATAGAATACATGATCCTTATGTTGTGCCAGATTCGATTCCTGTAGGAGACGAAGTAACTGGTGGAAATGGAGAAGAAGGAACAGTAGTAGATGCGAAGGATAATGCAGACTTCTTTATACAGAGTTTAGTGGCTGGAGCTGTTGCATCAAATAATAATTTAGATCCTAATAAGTATGATACAGCTGAAAAATTTAAAGATGCACTTATGGAAGCAATTAAAGACCAAGTTAGTGGATGGAGTAGTGCTGATACACAAAAGTTGAATGATTATATTGACCGAAGTTATAATAATGGTTCACTAAGAAATAAAAATTTAAATGCTCTTAAAGATCTTAATTTTAGTATGCAAGAGATTGAAGATTATGTTTTAGATAGTAGAATGCATGAGTGGGATATGACAGAAGCACGTTTTGTATTAGAAATTAAAAAATTCTATCAACAAAAAGCTTTAGAGTTATATAATCAAGGAAAAAGAAAATTAAAATCTATAACCACTGAAGAGGCAGATGCATTAGAATATTTTGCTAGAGAACATTATTGGAATAATGTTGAACAAGTAGGTACTGTACGAAAAAGTGTTGATGAATCTAAACATAATTCTAAAGTCGGAGCTACTTTAGGTGTTAATTATGAAAATCTTGAAACAAAGTTAAAAAACAGTAGTTATAACTCACCTTGGAATTATGACGAAACTACATTCTGTTCACATGTAATTCAACTTTATCAAAATGGAAATATTACTCTTAATGAAGATGAAAAAGCTGCAATTACAAAACTAGCTAAAAGATATTATCATGACCATGTAATTATTGAAAACGGAAGTAGAAAAGAATATGTGCGTGTTGGAGTTATAAATGGAAAATATAATTCGACTATGGTAGCAAAAAGTAGTGATTCAGATGGAGTTGCCAGAGTAAGTTATACACAAGATGCTAGTATAGAAAGTATTGGAGAAAATATCAAAACTCAGCAGATATTTAGTCTTGATTCAAATGAAAATAAGCAAGTAGAAACAACAAAAGTGGTTGATAGTATTGGAACTTCTTCAACACCTCAGACTATTGCAAATACAACCGCGACAGGTTCTGATTGCTTTGCAGAAAAATTAAAGGTTAATTCGAAAAAGGAAGATATTAATGTTATTGTTGAAAATAGAGGTAATGGAACATATATAGTTGGTCCTTTGAACATGAGTTATGAAGTGGGAGAATTTAACGGAGAAAATATATTTAGTTGGATTGAAAATATAAGGATATTAGATAAAAACAACAATTACATTACAGATCTTCTTAATGGGGATTTAAGGATTTTAAATGACAATAAGCAAAAAATAGATAATAATATGTTTGATACCGGAAGTATGAGTGTAAAATACATAAATGCTCCACATAGTAATGAAGATTTTTATATTGAATTTCATTCTAAAGCTGATAACTTGGAAATATCAGTGGAAATTGACTTTGGCTATTTGGAGCGTTGTTGGGTTGAAGCCAGAATAGCAAAAGGATATAGAACATATTGGTCTTGGAGCAAGTCGAGTGATTCACATGATGAGCATACTGAAACTAAACATAATGAATGGACTTCTTGGGAAGAACATTGTTGTTATAAGAGTTGGTATCAATTAAGCGAGGAATGTGATAAAACTACGGTTCAAACATTACTTGAATTAATAGATGCTAAGAAAATATTTAAAACAGCAAAATTATCAATACCATTTTCTAAGAAACCAGACCAACCTGGTCCAGACGAAAAAATAAAATTGGAAATGGATATTAGTGGAAGAGTTTTCTTAGATATGGGAATGGGTAAGGCAAATGAAACTAATAATATGCTTGATAGTGGTGAAGAATTAGATGGTATAGATGTACATTTATATGACAAAACACTAGGTAGAGAGGTTGAAACACAAGTAACTGCAAATGGCGGTAAATATTGCTTTAAAGATAAGAATGCTATGCATATTTATGAAGTTAGATTCTGGTATAATGGAATGTTATACACAAATGTTGAAGCCCATAGTTGGAATTCTGACGGAAGAGTACGTAGTAATGGTCAACAGGATTATATCTATTCAGTTGCTGCTGAAAATAGTAATGAGAGAAATGCATTAAATAACCTATTTTCACATATTGACTCTTACCCAGGAAACTATGCAAATGGTAAAGTATTTAGGCAAGATGAGGTAACTGATTTATTCAAGGCTGTTGCTTATGCAAAAGGAAATGACGGAGTTATACCTGGTGCTGAAAAACGTCAATTCGTTAGAGATTGCCGAATATGTGCTTATACCATTGACGAATACTCAAGAATGAATGCATTTATTGTTAAGGTTAATAAAGAAACTGTATTAACTACAACTTATTATGAAATTGATTATGAAGTAAACAATGTTAACTTAGGTATTAAAGCTAGACCTACTTTTGACTTGGCACTTTATAAAGATGCTTTTGATGCAGATGTTGTAATAAATGGAAAAACACAAACATATACTTACGATGCTAGAAAAGGTTCGCAAACTGGTGGATTTACAGTTGGTATAAGTGAAAGTGATTACTTATATGGATTACGTGAGCATTACAAAAACAGTGTAAATTATTCAATGCTTAATCCAGATCATAACCCTAGAGATAATGATCCTAATACAGGTGTTACTTGTATAAGAGATATGGAAAAGGATACATATGATTTAGATTTAAGAGCAGAAGAAATCGCGAATACGAATGTTGAGGATTATGGTGCAGAAGCGACAGATAAATTAAAAGCTAAGTATGATAAGGATTATGCATTACCATTTGAAATGTATGATTCGCTATATGAAAGAGATAATGACATAAACGAGGATAGATTAAAAATATTTGTAACATATAAAATTACAATTACTAATCAGTCAGGTATTTGCGGAGCAGTCACTGAAATAGTCGACTATTTTGATAAGAATTATGAGTTTGTTGAGGCTTGGGAAGCTGACATCAATGGAAACAACAGAAAAGAAGTTTCTTGGAGTGACAATTCTAGATTAGACTCACATGGCAGAGATACGGAATTTAAAAATAATGATAAGTATAAGACAAAATATATACAACCTAATAGAGATATATTAGGAAATGGAGAAACACAATATATTTTCGTTAAATTGCAAGTTTTAGGTGAAAATGACTATGATGCAGGAAATTTCTTGAAGAAAACTTTATTAGATACTACTAAAGAAGAATCACAGAGAAAAGTTTCTTTGATAAACCTTGCAGAAATTAATGGTTATGCAACATTTAATGATAAGAGTGGAAATGGTACACCAGGATTAATAGATTCAGACTCTAATCCAGGAAACTTTGACATTAGAGGAATTAATGAATTCAATCAAGAAAATCTTGAAAAATATAGTAGTGTGTATGAGGACGATACAAGTAAGGCACCAACTATGATTTACCAATTACTACAGTCAAGAAGCATAGAAGGAACTGTATTTGAAGATTCAACAGGATTAGATAGCAATGTAAACTCTGGAAAAGAGAGAAAAGGAGATAGAACTCTAGATTCAGCAGACACTCCTGTGAAAGATGTTCGAGTACAATTGGTAGAAATTAAAAATGACGTAATGTATATAAGAGCAGAAACTAGAACGAATGCTGAAGGATGGTATGGATTTACTGGATTTGTTCCGGGAGATTATACTATAAGATATATTTATGGCTCAGACGATTTGACTGCAATGACTACAGAATCTAAATGGATAAAGGGAAGCAATGCAAAATCTTACAATGGTAAGGATTTTCAAGCTACAACTTATGCAGATACTATAGGTGGTGTATCAACAAGTCAAACATATGTGACTGATGGATGGATGTTGGATTTCTTACAAAATAAAGGAAATCAGCCAAGCATTGGAGAGACGGTTATTAAAAAATACAACTTGAATAGCGATGGTAGTGAGTTCTACTGGTTTGCTAATGATGTAGCTTCTAGATATTCTGATGCTGAAGACGATATGGCAAGACGTAATGAAATACATTTGTATTCAAGTTCACAATATGATTTACAAATTAATAACTACAAGGCAGAAGTATTTAACTCATATTTTAATGCAGCTATGCAACCAAAATATATGACAGAAGCTTACAATAGACAATTAGCAACAGAATTGGAAAATGAAAC
This sequence comes from uncultured Clostridia bacterium, assembly GCA_947632535.1. Lineage (GTDB taxonomy): Bacteria > Bacillota > Clostridia > TANB77 > CAG-508 > CANRPR01. The sequence continues at coordinate 43,741 of CANRPR010000010.1, forward strand.
ATTTGAATTTGCATATACACCTGAAATAAGTATTGAAGTTGAAAGTGCAAGAAAAACAAGTAAAGGAAATGGTAAAAACAAGGACAACGATTATAGATATAAGATTGAAAATGTCGATTTTGGTTTGGTTGAAAAACCAAAAGCTAAAATGGAATTAACTAAGAATGTATCTCATGTTAAAGTTACAACAGCAGAAGGAACGGTTGTAATTGACGGAGGAGTACAAGATGTTAACAAAGAGAATATTCAATGGATGACAAAAGGAAATAGATATTCAGATAGGATTGATAGCTTTGTATACATTATCATGGACAACGAAATTTTAAATGGTGCAGTTCTTGACATTACTTATACATTCACAGTAACAAATACTAGTGAAATTGGTGTAGATAATAATGTAAGAGTTGTAAACTTATTAGACTATGTTGATAATGAGCTTAACTTTAATCCAAGTAAGAATAGTGGCTGGGAAGTTGTAAAATTAAACGATGTTAAGAAGGCAGATAAGAGAGATGGTTATGATGGAAGGTCAACATTGGTTAACTTTAAAGCAGATAATGAAGAATATGAGAAAGTTGATTTGTCTAGAACTCAAACAATTATAAAAGCCACATCAGGAAATACACTATTGAATAATCTAGCACCAGGCGGCTCAGTATCATTTGATTTAGTTTTAGATAAAACTTTAACACCAGATTCAGCAATGGAATTTGATAATATAGCAGAGATTGCAGAAATTTCAGAATCTGCTGGTGGTTATGACCACAGTGCAGTTCCTGGTAACCAGAGACCAGAAGATGTTGAGAAAGAAACAGATAGCTATAGAGCAGAAAGAGTATTAATTAACCCACCAACAGGTAGTGCTTCATTAGTAATATACTATATAGTTGGAATTGGCGCACTAGTTGTACTAGGAGTTGGAATATTCTTAATTAAGAAGTTTGTGGTTAAGAAATAAGGTAACTAATTATAAGCTAAACTAAACAATATAAACTAATCAAAAAAGGGGGTACACCCCTTTTTTTGATAAATTATAGTGATAGCATGAAAAAATCGTGAAGTGAAAATTTAAATTCCAGTTTTAAAAGATGATAAAAGATTGTAAAAGAAAGTTCTAGAATAAT
>CANRPR010000011.1 GCA_947632535.1 uncultured Clostridia bacterium
AATTATTTATCAGAAGATGAAATTGCTCAGCTAGAGAGAATTGTATCAGCATATTTAGATTTAGCAGAGATGCAAGCAATGAGGCATATTCCTATGACAATGGAAGATTGGGAAAAGAGATTAAATGGATTTTTAACATTATGGGATCGCGATATTTTAAGAGATAATGGTAAAATATCAGCAGAAATGGCGAAACTTCATGCTGAAACAGAATTTGAGAAATATAGAATTATACAAGATCAAATTTATATTTCGGATTTCGATGAACTTTTGATGCAATCAAAAGACATAAAAAATAATGAAAATTAAAAAGTAGTTAATTTATTAATATATACAAAATAAATTACATAAAACGATACTTTATATGACTACATTATTTCTGAACAAAAAAATTAAGGTAAGGAGAAAATATATGAAAATTGAATTAGTAGGAACAGGAGCAATTTACACGAAATACAATAGTGCTTGCACATTAGTAAATAGTGACATGATAGTTGACATGCCAAATGGAACATTAAAACAATTATTAAAGAAAAATCATAAGCCAGAAAAAATAAAAACAATATTAATTACACACATGCATGGAGATCACATAGCAGACATACCTTTTTTCTTGAAATACGTATACAATTATATGGAAGATAATAAAGAAATAGAAATAATTGGCCCTAAAGGTATAGAAAATCAAATTGTCAAATTATTTAATGCATATAAATTCGAAGATAGAAAAGAAATAGAAGAAAAAATGAATATAAAATACATTCAATTAGAACAAGAAAAAGAAGAAATTAACAATACAAATTCATATAAGATAAAAACACTATTAGTATCACACGGAGAAGAAAAGCCAGCATACGGTTATATTATTAATGATACTATAGGACTAACAGGCGATAGTGGAATTTGCAATAATGTAGAAGAAATCGTAAAAAATAGCAAAATTACAATAGCAGATGCATCTTTACTAGAAGGAGACAGATGCCATATGGGAATTGATAACATAAAATATCTTACAAAAAAGTACGAAAAGCCAATAATAGCTACACATTTACGAGATAATACTAGAGAAAAGTTAAAGGAATATAGCATAGAAAATATATCAGTTGTAGAAGATGGTTATATGTTTGAAATATAAAAGGGGAAAATAAGCCAATATGGATAGAAATACGGATGAAATAAAAAATAAAGTAAAAAACATATCAATAGAAGTAATATTTACTATATTATACATTCTTATATTATATTTTTGCACGATGCTTGCTAAAGAGGGAACAAAAGGTGTACAATTAAGTCTAATAAATTTTGTGCAAATACTATATAATAATAAAAAATATATACTTATACCAATTATAATATTATTTGCAACATTTTTTATACTAAAAGCTATTTTTAGAAATAACTTAAAATCCTATGTGGCACTAACAATTATTACATTGATTATCACACTAATATCATATTATAAATACAACATTTTATATGAACCACTAATACCAACGGACATCTTATTAATTGGAAATGCAGGAGAAATAGCAGGCTTTGGCTTAACATGGCCACCGCTAATTATATGGATAATAACAATTACTTTAGTGTTAATTTTACTACTTTATACTAAAACTAGGAAAAAAGAAAATAAGGAAAAACATAAAATAACTATAAAAACGGACTTATATAGAATACCATTATTTTTGGTTGGAGCATTTATAATATACTATATGTGTATAGCGCCTGAAAGATATGAAAATTTAGGAATAAGAAATGTTGCAGCAGATAATTATCGTGCAATGGGAGCAAATGCAGAATTCTTTTTAAGCCTTCGGAGACTTTTACACAGTAAAACCAGAGGGCTATAATCAAGAAAATATAGAAAAAATAAAGGAAAGTACAGCAATCACTACTTTAGAAGAAAACAATGATAAAAAGCCCAATATTATATTCATTATGAACGAATCTTTTAGTGATCCAACTAAAATAAATAATGTAGAGTACTCTAAAAATCCTGTAGGAGAAATAAAAAACTTATGTGAAAATGATGTAAATGCAGTCTGGGGAGGTCTTGCAAGCCCTTCATATGGAGGAGGCACATCTGTTCCAGAGTTTGAAGCTTTAACTGGACTTTCTTCGTATTACTTAGCAAAGCAGATATTTCCATTTACAAATTATATGAAAAGTGACTTAAATTCTATTGTGAGGGAATATAAAAAGGCAGACTATACTACAATAGGAATTCATCCAAATACGCAAACCTTCTATAACAGAGGAAAAGCTTATAAATACTTAGGATTTGATAAAACTGTGTTTGGAGAAGATATAGAAAATCCGGAAATTAAGGGAGGAAATGTATCAGACAACGAATTTGCAAATCTAATAATAAAAAACTTTGAAGAGGCCTCAGGAAACAAATTTATATTTGGTGTAACCATACAAAACCATATGCCATATAACTACCAAAGGTATGATACATATGATATAGAAGTTATGTCCAAAGAACTATCAGAAAGCGAAAAGGCACAGCTTACAACATATGTTCAAGGTGTATATGATGGAAACAAAATGTATATGAAACTTGTAGAATATCTAAGAAATGTACAAGAACCAACAATACTAATAATGTTTGGAGACCACTTACCTTCGTTTAGTTCTATATATGAAAAAAGCGGATATGATCTCTTTAATAAACTACTTACACCATATATAATATGGGCGAATTACGACATAGATTATTCCAAATACTTAACAGAATATATGAGTCCTAGCAATTTATCAATTGAAATAATGAAAATAGCAAATATTGAAATACCATGGTACTTAAAAAACTTTGAAGAACTATATGCTAAATACCCAGCATTTAACAACCAATTAATTATGGACAACGAAGGTAATATATTAAAATCAGAAGAATGTGTTGAAGATGAGTTAATCAAAAAATGTAAAATTTTGCAATATGATTTATTAATTAAAAAGAAATATATAGAAGTACGATAAAAGAATATCCAAAGGAGAATATATGAAAGAAGATGTTAATATAAAAGAAAAAAACGAAATTCATACAAAAGTTATATTTATTCTTATAGCTATAACGCTAATGATACCATCAATAACCTATATGTTATCAGGGAAAGGCATATTCGAAATATTTTCAGATTTTAGCTATTTTTACACACCAATGGGAATGGAAATAACTAATATAAAATTAATAGGCACAATTCTTTTCGCACTAATATTTACAGCATTATTTGTAATGTATATCTACATTATTAAGCATACAAAAGAACTGTTCAAAACAGACAAGAGCATGCTAAAATACATACTAATAATAGCTATTATATTTACAATAATATTGCCTATGACAAGTACAGATATATATTACTATATAGGAACAGGCTGGAGCGAAGCTAAATATAAGGTAAATCCATATTATACATCTGTTGAAGAAGTTCTAAATAACCAAGAACAAAACGGTGAAACACAAGATATGATGCTAATGAAAACACCAGATGTATGGAAAGGTCAGACAGTAGTATATGGACCACTATGGCCAGTAGTATGTAGAATATTAAGTGGATTATCATTTGGAAATATGGATTTAGCATTAGTAATATATAAATTGTTTAACATTATTTTACATTTAATAAACTGCTATTTAATTTATAAAATTACACATAAAAAGAAGATGTTTGTATTATTATATGCTTTAAATCCAGCAGTACTATTTAATGGATTAAGCAATGTGCATAATGATCTTTTCTCAATAGCATTAATATTAATGGCCTTATATTTCTTAAAAGAAAAGAAAAATATTGTAATACCAGTTATTCTGCTTGCATTAGCAACAGCTATAAAATATTATGCAATACTATTAGTACCGTTTATAGTAATTTACTATTATAGAAAAGAAAAGCCTTTAAAAAGAATATTATATGCAAGTATTTTAGCAGTATTATTCATAGCGGTAGTTGTTGGAATTTACTTAATATATGCAAGAGATATAAAACTAGTATTATATGGAGTATTACTACAACAAGCTAAATATGTAAACTCAATATATTCGGTTATAACTATAAATTTTAACTCCAATGTTACAGACAATGTATCAAAAATTTGTACAAGTATATTTATAGTAATATATTTAATAACAATATTAAAACTGTTATTTACTAAAAAAATTAGTTTTACAAAAAATATGAGAACATACAACAATTTATTATTAATATTCATGTTCTTTACAATTACAGGCTTTCAAAGTTGGTACATCACATGGATGTTTTCGACCATAATGTGGCAAAGAGGCAAAATGGTAAACTTTATATTAGCAATTACATTTGCAGTAGAAATAGCAAAAACAATCTTCTTTTTATATAGAGAATGGTATATATTTTATGAGGTTTACTACATATTAATGTTAGTTACATCGTTAATTACAGCAATTTTATTAAATTATAAAAAGAAAGGTATAAAACATGAACAAATTGAAGGATAATATATCTACTATAATCTTAGTAATAATTATTATATTACAAAGCCTAATTTGTATATATTCAGCAAGTAAAAGAGAGGATTATCATATAGACGAATACTACTCACATGGACTAATACAGTACGATAAAGACTTTATAATGGATAATGAGAGCTTTTACAATAATTGGCATGATGTAGAGTATTTTAAGGATTACTTAACAATAAAAGATCAAAATAAATATGACTTTAGCCCAGTATACAAAAACCAAATAGAAGATGTACATCCGCCACTATATTATTTGTTGCTAAGAATATCATGTAGTTTTAATATAGATAATTTTTCTAAATGGCCGGGAACAATTTTAAATATAATTATAGCAGCAATTGCAACAATAATATTATACTTAATAGGTATAAAACTATTTGACAATAAATATTTTGCATTACTAACTTGTTTTGTTAATGCAATGTGCATAGGAATAGTACAAACAGTAATATTTATTAGAATGTATGAACTATTTACGCTAAATGTTTTATTATTAGTATATTGGCACATAATAAACAAAGACAAAGAAAAACTAAATACAAAAGATTTAATTTTACTAAGTATATTAGTAGTTTCGGGATTTTTAACACATTATTATTATGCTATAGTTGTTGCAATTTTATATTTTATGTATATAATAAAATTCTGCAAAAAGAAAATGAAAAAAGAAGCAATAAAATATACTTTAGCAATATTTATAGCAGTAATTCTAGCACTTACAATATTCCCATATGCGCTGGTTCATATATTCTTAGGATATAGAGGAAAAGAAGCGGTAAAAAATGTAGTTGCTATAAAAAGCTATTTAGAAGGAATTAAAGAATATATAAAAATTGTAAATATTCAAATATTAAATAAAACAGGAATAATGATTCTAATAGTTATAGTAGCTTTAGCAATAATAAATATAATAAGAAAAGTAGTACAAAAAGCAGAACTTAAAAATAAAATTAATAATAACTTTTGGTATATTATTGGTTTAATACTGATATATTTTGCTATAATATCAATATGTGCATCATATAAAGACCTTAGGTACATAATGCCAATTATACCATTAATGGTTATTAGTGTTATATATTTAATAAAATTTCTATTTTCAAACTTAGAAAATGAAAAAAGAGTAATAATTTATACAACCATTTTATGTATTTTGTATTGTATTACAAATATATCAAAATTTGGAGACAATATTTATACTTATAAAGGCACAACTACTCAAGTAGAAAAAATAGTAGAAGCAATTGGAAATAGACCATTTTTTGTTTCTTCTGCTAAAGTTGGATCAGCCAATAGTAAATTTATGGAAACATATGTAGTGGTAACAAAAATGCCAGAGACATGTGTAATAGATACATTTAGCATAAATAAAGAATTAATAGAGAAACTTCTACAGGGAAAAGATACAAGTAATGGTATAGCTGTAATGGCACGATATGAGGATGGAGAAATAATGAAGGAAAAAATGCAAGAAACCGGTATGTTTAAAGAAGTAAACCTTTTAGAAGTATTATTGCCATATTATTGTATTTTTGAATTAAAATAAGGAGATGGAAGCTTTGTCAAGAATTTTATTAATTGATGGAAATAGTATTTTAAATAGAGCATTTTATGGAATTATGGGAAGTAAAATGTTAATGACAGAAGATGGCACTTATACAAATGCGGTATATGGATTTCTTGCAATTATGTTTAAAGTTCAAGAAGAACTAAAACCAGAATATATAGTAGTAGCATTTGATAGAAAGGGACCAACAAAAAGACATGAAATGTATAAAGAATATAAAGCAAATAGAAAAGGAATGCCAGAAGAACTAGCTATGCAATTGCCTATGATAAAAGAAATTTTAGAGGCAATGAATATAAAGATTATTGAAAAAGATGGCTACGAGGGTGATGACATTATTGGAACTTTATCAAGATTTGGTGAAAAAAATGGATTAGATGTAACAATTTTATCTGGCGATAGGGATAATTTCCAATTAGCAACAGACAAAATAACCATAGAAATTCCTAGAACAAAGGCAGGGAAAACGGAAACAGATTACTACGATAGAAAAAAAGTAATAGAAGAATATGGAGTAGAGCCATATCAATTAATTCAAGTAAAAGGTCTAATGGGAGATAGCTCAGATAACATACCAGGTGTAGCGGGAGTTGGAGAAAAAACTGCATTAGCATTAATACAAGAATATGGAGATATAGATAATTTATATAAACAAATAGAAGAAAACACAGATAGCATTAAAGGAAAATTAAGAGAAAAATTAATATCAGGAAAAGAAAGTGCGATGCTTTCTAGAGAGTTAGGAAGAATAAATGTAGAATCACCAATTGAAGAAAATCTAGAAGAGATGAAAGTAGAAGAATGGTCAAAAGATAAAGTTCTAGAACTATTTAGAAAGTATAGATTTAATAGATATATTGATAGATTTAATCTACAAGCTGAAAAAACTGAAAATAAAGAAGGTATAGATTTTAATATAGAAGAAGTTAGTATAGACAAAATAGTAGATATAGTTAGCAAACAGAAAAAAATGATATACCATTTAGGTACGAATCAAGTAAATGATAATTCAATAATGAAAAAGAAAATAACTAGTATAAGTGTATTAGACGAGGAAGAAAATAAAGTATATTATTGTGAAATAAAAGATGTTGAAAAATTAAAGGAATTGTTTGAAAATAAGGACATCGATTTAATAGGCTTTGAATTATCTAGAGATTATGTTTTATTAAAAGAAAATAACATAACCATGAATAAAATCAAATCAGATGTTAAAATCGCTGCATATTTGCTAAATCCAACATTTTCAAAGTATAGTGTAGAAATTCTATCAGAACAGTATTTAGAAATAAATATAGAAGAATATCTAGGTAAACAGGGCGTACAAGAAGAAAAACAGCAAATGACTTTATTTGATAATATGCAAGAGGAACAAACAGAAGATAATAGAGAAAAATACTTACAAGCAATTTATGTGTATTGCATTGGTAAACTATATAAGGTCTTAGAAGAAAAATTAACACAAATAAACCAAATAGACTTGTTTAACAATATTGAGATGCCACTTGTAAAAGTATTAGCAGATATGCAATATGTTGGAATTTATGTAGATAAACAAGAATTGATAAATTACGGTACAGTGCTAAAACAAGAAATAGAAGTTGTAACAAAACAAATTTATGAAATGGCTGGTGAGGAGTTTAACATTAACTCAACCAAACAATTGGGGGAAATATTATTCGAAAAGCTTAAATTACCATATATAAAAAAGAATAAAAATGGTTATGTAACAGATGTAGACAGTCTAGAAAAAATAAAAGGTGAGCATGAAATTGTTAAATCAATATTAGAATATAGAAAACTAGTAAAATTAAATTCTACTTATGTTGAAGGATTACTGCCATATATAAATCCTAATGATGAAAGGATACATTCATACTTCCATCAAACAGTTACAGCAAGTGGAAGAATAAGCAGTACAGAGCCTAATCTACAAAATATACCAGCAAGAGAAGAAATGGGAAAGAAAATAAGAAAAGCATTTATACCAAAAGAAGGATGCGTTTTCTTAGATGCAGACTATTCTCAAATTGAATTAAGAGTATTAGCACATATTTCAGAAGATGAACATATGATACAGGCATTTAACAATAATGAAGACATACACAGACAAGCAGCTTCAAAAGTATTTAATATACCTTATGAAAAAGTAACATCTGAAGAAAGGTCAAAAGCAAAAGCAGTCAACTTCGGAATTGTATATGGAATTAGCGATTTTGGACTAGCAGAGCAAATAGGATCTTCAAGGAAAGAAGCAAAACAGTATATAGATCAGTACTTGGAGAAATACTCGGGTATAAAAAAGTTTATGGAAGACATTGTTGAAAAGGCAAAAGAACAAGGATATGTAGAAACATTGTTTAATAGAAGAAGATATATACCAGAATTAAAGTCTAGCAATTATATGGTAAGACAGTTTGGTAGTAGAGCTGCAATGAACACTCCAATACAAGGAACAGCAGCAGATATAATGAAAATTGCAATGATAGAGGTATTTAACAAACTTGAAGAAAGTAAATTGAAGTCAAAATTGATATTACAAATACACGACGAATTGATAATAGAAACTTATGAAGATGAAAAGGATAAAGTAAAGGAAATATTAAAAAGTTCAATGGAAAATGCTATGAAGTTAAAAGTTCCTCTAATTGTGGAATTGTCGGAAGCAAAAAATTGGTATGAAGCAAAATAAAAATGTAAAAGGAGAAAGTTTTGAAAAGAAAATTAAAGATTTCGATTATTATAGTAATAATATTAATAATTATAGCATTTGCTGTGGCAAAAGTATTTGATGTCCCATATAGAATTTACCAAAGAATTTATAAAACAGAATATTCAGAATATGTATATAAATATGCACAAGAATATAATGTAGATCCATTAATGATTTTTGCAATTATTAAAGCAGAAAGTAATTTTAATCCAAATGTGCTATCTAACAGAGGAGCAATAGGATTAATGCAATTAATGGATGGTACAGCAGAAGAATTATGTAATAAAATGGGAATATATTACACAAAACAGGCATCTTTATATGATCCTGAACTAAATGTAAGAATAGGTACAAAATATTTCTCAGAATTAATAAATGAATATGATGGCAATAATGTATTGGCATTAACAGCATATAATGCTGGAAAAGGTAATGTAAATAAATGGATAGAGGCAGGAACTATAAAAGAGGATGGCTCAGATATAGAAAATATACCGTATAAGGAAACAAATAATTATGTGAGAAAAATTTTAAGAGATTATGAAATATATAAAAACTTGTGCAATTAATGTAGTTATTATATAATAAATAAAAAAGTAAGGAGAATATATTATGTCAGTATTAGTAACAGGTGGAGCAGGATATATAGGAAGCCACACAGTTGTGGAATTATTAAATGCAAACAAGGAAGTTGTTATTATAGATAATTTTTCAAATAGTAAACCAGAAGCATTAGAAGCAATAAAGAAAATTACTAATAAGGATTTTAAGTTTTATGAAATAGACTATTTAGATAGAGAAAAATTAGAAAAAGTTTTTGAAGAAAACAATATAGAGGCAGTTTTAAACTTTGCAGGTTACAAAGCTGTTGGAGAATCTGTAAAAAAGCCAATTGAATATTATAAAAATAATGTTTCTGGTGCATTAGTGTTGTTAGAAACCATGAAGAAATATAATGTAAAGAAATTCGTTTTTAGTTCGTCTGCAACTGTGTATGGCGATCCTAAAGAAGTTCCAATAACAGAAAATTCGCAAACAGGAGGAACAACAAACCCATATGGAACGACTAAATTATTTATAGAACAAATTTTAAAAGATTTATATAAATCAGATAATACATGGGACATAGCAATATTAAGATACTTTAATCCAGTTGGAGCACATGAAAGTGGATTAATAGGTGAAGAACCACAAGGCATACCAAATAATTTGATGCCATACATTGTTCGTGTAGCAAATGGAGAATTAAAAGAGTTATCTGTTTTTGGAAATGATTATGATACACCAGATGGTACAGGAGTAAGAGATTATATTCATGTTGTGGATTTAGCAAAAGGACACATCAAAGCTTTAGAAAAACTTGATAAAGAAGAGTCAGGCTTGTATATTTACAATTTAGGAACAGGAGTAGGATATAGTGTTTTAGATTTAGTGAAAGCTTTTGAAAAGTCTACAGGCAAAAAGGTTGCATATAAAATTGCTCCAAGACGCTTAGGAGATATTGCAAAATGCTTTGCAAATCCAGAAAAAGCCAAAATAGAATTAGGCTGGACTGCTAACCTAACAATAGAAGATATGTGTAAAAGTTCATGGAATTACATAGAAAAAAAGAATAATAAATAAATGCAACTTCACAAATAAAAAAATAATAGCATATGATATATAAGAAGAGCAAAGGAGGACTACAATGCAGAATTTTATATTTAGTGCTATTATTTGGACCTTAGCATTTTATGGTTTATTTGAAATAATAAAAACAATTATATACATATATTCTTTTACAAATTCAAAGTCAGATGGAATTTATATTATCATAGCTGCCAAAAATCAAGAAAATAGGATAGAAGGATTTTTGCGTTCAATTTTATTCAGGTTTTTATATGGAAAGGACGAATATATAAAAGACATTATTGTTGCAGATTTAGACTCTAAAGATTCAACAACAGATATTTTATATAAATTGCAAAAGGATTATGATTGCATTAAAGTAGTTAATTGGAGAGAATGTAAGGATATAATTGACAATATTGATAATAATTAGAAAAAATATAGACAATTGCTTAAAAATATCATAAAATAGTTATATGACAATTGAAAGGAGGAGACTGTATGCTTTTAGAAAAAATTATATTCAATGTTTTAGCTTTTTCTTTATTTGTTGTTATGTTTTTTAAAATGATAAAAAAGAATGATTCAAACTATGTTATTTTACTTTGCTTACAAGCTTTAGGAATTGCGATTAATTTTATAGAACTTATATTTACAATGCATATAGGCATATTTGTTAGAATACTAATGTACACTATCTCAGTAATATTGCCTATGGCAGTTATTTTTATAGAAAAAAGAGGTATGAACTTATCGGAATTAATTTACTTGCTACTAGCAAAAATATTCATACTAACAGATAATCAAAAAAATGCCAAGAAATTCTTAATAAATTTAATCTCTAAATATCCAGAAAGTTATATGGGACATAAAATGTTAGCCCAAATATATGAAAAAGAGGGCGGAATGAGAAAGGCAATAGACGAATATGTTCAAGTAATAGATAGAAATAAACAAGATTATCAATCATATTATAGAATTTCATTTTTATTACATGAGTTAGGGCAAAAGCAAGAATCAGCAACAATGTTAAAAAATTTGTTAGGGAAAAAACCGGACATGCTGGAAGCAACACAATTACTAGGAGATATATTGTGTGAACAAGAGGCATATAAAGAAGCAATATTAGTATACAATGATGCTATGAAGTATCATCCAAATGATTTTGATATTTATTATAACATGGGTATGGTATACACCATGTTAAATGATTTTAAAAATGCAAAAGAATGTTACGAAAAGGCAGCTACTATAAATACACTTTTATACACAGCAGATTATGATTTAGCATTAATAAATTTAATATATAAAGATTTAGACGAGGCAGAAAAACTATTCCTAAAAAGTCTACAAGAACCAGATGTAGAGCCAGAAGCATACTACAACTTATCTAAAATAAGTATGCTCAAAGGAGATAATGATAATGCAATAAAATTTATAAATGTTGCAATAGAGTTAGATCCAAATATATACAAAAAAGTGGAAGAAGAACCAATATTTATTCCTATTATGAGTTACATCAATTATCCTAATTTTGAAGAAACTAAAGAAAGAAAAGTAAAATTATCAAGCAGAGAAAAGAAGGCACATAAACACTTAGAAGAAACAAGTAAACTTGCAGAAAAATTAGGAAATATAGATATAGATAAAAGTAAGTTAAAAGCTAAGGACATAAACAATGAAAGAGAAAAATAACTCATAAATTGATAAGATAACTAATATAATGTAAAAAAACGATAAGGAAAGTGATAAATTTGATTAATAATATTGGTATAATAGGTGGAGACTTAAGGATTGTTGAACTTGCAAAAATGCTAACAAAAGATGGATACTCAGTATCTACATATGGACTAGAAAAAGCCAAAATACCCAATATCAATTGCGAAAAAACGCTAAAAGAATGCGTAGATGGAAAAGACATTATTATAGGACCATTACCATTGTCTGGAAATGGAACAGAGGTAAGTACTCCGTTTTCGGAAAGCAAAATATCAATACAAGAATTAATAGAAAGCTTACAAAATAAAACATTTGTAGCGGGTTCTATTAAACCAGAGGTAATAGAACTGGCACAGCAAAATAAAGTTAAAATTTACGATATAGTAAAAAGAGAAGAATTAGCTGTATTAAATGCAGTTTCAACAGCAGAAGGAGCTTTACAAATAGCTATTTCAGAGACTCCAAAAAACATACATGGCAATAAAGTTTTAGTAATGGGATTTGGAAGAATTGGCAAAATTTTGGCAAAAATGCTATATGGAATAGGAGCCAAAGTATCGTGCGAAGCAAGGAAAGCATCAGACTTGGCATGGGTCAAAGCATATGGATATGAACCTATTAATTTAATAGACTTAAAAGAACATTTAGGAGAATTTGATATAATATTTAATACAATACCATATATGATATTAGATAAAGAAAGCTTGCAACTAGTAAAAGAAGATGCATTAATTATAGATTTAGCATCAGCACCAGGAGGTATAGATAGAAATGCAGCAAAGCAATTAAAAAGAAAATTCATTTGGGCATTATCTTTGCCGGGAAAAGTTGCACCAATAACTTCAGCAGAGTTTATGAAAGAAACATTATACAATATGTTTAAAGAATTATATAAATAGTTCAAAAGATAAAGAAATAAGAAAAGGGGTTATAAATATGACAATTGTTCAATCAATTATTTTAGGTATAGTACAAGGATTAACAGAATTATTACCAATCTCAAGCTCAGCACATTTATTTTTAATACCATGGGCATTGAATTGGAATATTCCAGAATATTTTGATGTCGCATTACATTTTGGAACATTATTAGCGATAGGAATATTCTTCTTTAAGGACTGGATACAATTAATAGTAGGTGGATATAAACAAGTAGTAAAAAAAGAAAAATCAACAGAAGGAAGAATGTTTTGGTATATAGTAATAGCAACAATTCCTGGAGGGGCAATAGGATTTTTATTAGATCATTTTGCACAAGACCTTTTAACACGCCCATTAATAATAGGGATAGCGTTAATTGTAATGGGAATAATATTATACATAGTAGATAAGAACAGCAAAAATGAAACAAAATATGAAAACATGACCTTCAAGCAAACTTTTTTAATTGGATTATCTCAAGCATTAGCATTTATACCAGGGGTATCTAGGTCAGGTGTAACAATGACAACAGGACGACTAATGGGAGTAGATAGAGAAAGTGCTGCTAAATATTCTTTTATGCTATCTGCACCAATTGTATTAGCAGCAACAGTATATAAATTTAAAGATTTCGTATTTAATATTCCTTTTTTTGTAGGTGTTTTGGTAAGCTTTTTAGTAGGAATTGTAGTAATAAAATTCTTATTACAGTATTTGAAAAAAGGAAGTTTTAAAGGTTTTGCAATTTATAGAGTAATAATAGGAATTGCAGTAATCATATTCTATTTCGTAAGATAGATAGGAGAAATATATGGAGATAGAAAAAATAAAAGCAATTATAGAAGCAATATTATTTGCAGCTGGAAGAAAAGTAGAAGTAAAAGAAATGATGTCAATATTAGAATTAAATGAAAAGGATATTATTGGAATAATAGAGCAAATGAAGGCAGAGTATGCAGAAAGTAAAAGGCGGAATTCAAATTATAAAAATAGATACAGCTTATCAATTATGCTCAAATAAAGAATATTATGAATACATTTATCCAATTATAGATAAAAGAGTAAAGCCGAATTTATCACAAGCGGCGTTAGAAACTTTGGCTATTATAGCTTACAATCCGGAAATTACTAGAGCACAAATAGAAGCTATTAGAGGAGTTAGTGCAGATGCAACAATATATAAATTACTAGAATATAATTTAGTTACAGAAGCTGGAAAATTGGATGCACCCGGACGACCGACCACATACAAAACAACAGACAACTTTTTGAAAATGTTTGGATATTCAAGCCTAGAAGAATTACCAGAATTACCAAGGTATAAACTTGACGAGAATAAACAAATAGTAATAGATGATTTAGAAATTGCAGATAATGAACAACAAATAGAAAATAAGGAAAATGAAAAGGAGCAATAATATGGGTAAAGAAGATAATAACTTTGTAAAAGAAATAACCAATATAGAAGAAGATTTTGCAAAATGGTATACAGATATAGTAATTAAGGCAGAATTAGCAGATTACACAGATGCAAAAGGATTAATAGCAATAAGACCATATGGATATGAAATATGGGAGAACATTCAAAAATACATGGATGCTAAATTTAAAGAAGTTGGAGTAAAGAATACATACTTTCCAGTATTAATTCCTGAAACTTTATTACAAAAAGAAAAAGATCATATAGAAGGTTTTGCACCAGAAGTGGCATGGGTTACAAATGCAGGAGGAGAAGACTTAGAAGAAAAAATGTGCATCAGACCAACTTCTGAAACTATTATTTCAACATGCTATGCAAAATGGCTAAAATCATGGAGAGATTTACCATATGTATATAATCAATGGTGTAATGTTTTAAGATGGGAAAAAGAAACAAGACCATTTTTGCGTTCAAGAGAATTCTTATGGCAAGAAGGTCATACAATTCATGAAACAGAACAAGAAGCACAAGAAAGAACATTAAAAATGCTTGATATCTATGCAGAAATAATAGAAAATGTCTTAGCAATACCAGTGTTAAAAGGAAGAAAAACACCAAAAGAGCAATTCGCAGGTGCGGAAGCAACTTATACAGTAGAAACACTAATGCATGATGGAAGAGCATTACAAGCTGGAACATCACATTACTTTGGACAAAACTTCTCAAAAACATTTAACATAAAATTCCAAAATAGAAATGGACAAGAAGAATATGCCTACCAAACATCATGGGGAGCAAGTACAAGACTAATAGGGGCAATAATAATGGCACACGGAGACGATAGAGGTCTAAAATTACCACCAAAAATAGCACCAATACAAGTAGTAGTAGTACCAGTGGCAATGCATAAAGATGGAGTCATTCCAAAAGCACAAGAACTATACGAAAATCTAAGCAAAAATTACAGAGTAGAATTAGACATAAGAGATAATGTAACACCTGGATACAAATTCAACTATTGGGAAATGAAAGGTGTACCAGTAAGAATTGAAATAGGACCACGAGATATTGAAAACAATCAAGCTGTAATCGTAAGAAGAGATACAGCAGAAAAAATAGTAGTAAATTTAGAAGAAATAAATACAAAAATACAAGAAATACTAGAACAAATACAAACAAACATGTATAACATATGTTTAAAAACAAGACAAGAAAAAACTACAATTGCGAACAACATAGACGAATTCGTAAAAAATATTAACGAAAACCAAGGATATATAAAAACAATGTGGTGTGGAAGCGAAGAATGCGAAAACAAAATAAAAGAACTAACAGGAGCCCATTCTAGATGCATTCCATTTGAACAAGAAAAAATTAGTGATAAATGCGTATGTTGTGGTAAACCAGCAACAACAATGGTAGTTTGGGGCAGACAGTATTAATGTCCAGAAAAGAACCGCTTTGCTTCGCAAAGGGCGCAAGAGTTTAAATAAGCTATTTTAAGGAAATATAGAGAGGTATAAATTGTGAAAATTGCAATATTATCGGATATACATGGAAATATAGTTGCATTGGAGGAAGTAATAAAAGATGCAAAAAGAAATAACATTAATAAATATATTGTTGCAGGGGATATTATATTAGATTTTCCTTTCATAAATGAAGTTGTAGATGCTGTTAAAGATTTAAATCCATATGCAATAAAAGGAAATAGGGAAAAATACTTGGAGAAGTATGAAGAAGATTCTAAAAATGCAAAATGGAATACAATGCAGTTAAGAACAATTAAAGATAATGTTGAAATGTTAACAAAAGAAAATAAGGAATTCATTAAAAACTTACCGGAACAATTAAGTCTTAATATTGAAGGGCTAAAAATAAAGGTTGTACATGGTTCGCCATATAAGATTAGTGGCTTTGTTGATTTTGAAAATAAGCAGGAACTGGACAAAATAACAAGTGAACTAGAAGAAGATATATTAGTGGTAGGTCACACACATGACATTGCTAAATATATTAAGCACAATGGCAAAATCATTATAAATGATGGAACCGTTGGAATGCATATGTTTACGGATTTTGCTCAGTATGTAATTTTAGAATATGTGGATGGAAAAGTAGATATACAAACTAGAACAGTAGAATATGATAAGGAAAAATTGAAAGAGTTAATTAAAGAATCACCAATTTATGAAGATTCAAGAGCATGGATAAATTTATGTTATTGCGACATAGTTGGAAACAGTCATATAAGAGGACAATTTACAAATGAAGGTATTGAAATGATGCATAAAAAACATAATATAAAAGAAGAAAATAAGTCAATGCATGTAAGATATTCGAAATTTAATACTATTGATGACGACATTTATAAAGAATTAATTAAGAAATATGAAAAATATTTTTTAATTAAATGAAAGGAGCAACAATGAGATTAGATAAGTTTCTAAAAGTTTCAAGAGTAATTAAAAGAAGGACTGTTGCAAATGAAGTAGCAGACAAAGGGAGAGTTTTGGTAAACGGAAAAGTTGTGAAACCAAGTTATGAAGTGAAAGAAGGAGACATAGTAGAAATTACTTTCGGAGATAAAATTTCTAAGTTTCAAATTATGAAAATACCGCAAGTACAAGGAAAAAACATGGAAGAATTAATTAAAGTATTATAAATTGTAGAATAAGGAGAAATATATGTCAAATTTTGTACACTTGCATGTGCATAGTGAATATAGTTTATTAGATGGAGCAAATAGAATAAAAGATATACCAGCAAGAGCTAAAGAATTGGGAATGGACAGTATAGCAATTACAGATCATGGCGTTATGTATGGAGCAATTGACTTTTACAAGGCCTGTAAAAACGAGGGAATTAAACCCATAATTGGCTGTGAAGTATATGTTGCAAATAGGTCGAGATTTGATAAAGAGCCAGGTATTGATAATAAATATAGTCATTTGATTTTATTAGCTAAGGACAATGATGGATACAAAAATTTAGCAAAGCTCGTTTCGGCAGGATTTACAGAAGGATTTTACTATAAACCACGAATAGATAAAGAGCTAATAGAAAAATATCATGAAGGATTAATATGCTGTAGTGCTTGTCTAGCAGGAGAAGTAAATCAAGCTATTTTATCAAATGATTGGGAAAAGGCTAAAGAAGTAGCTACATGGTTCAAAAATATTTTTGGGGAAGATTATTATTTAGAAATACAAAATAATGGAATAAAAGAGCAAGTTTTAGCAAATCAAAAGTTAGTGCAATTATCACGAGAGCTAGATATTCCATTAGTTGCTACAAATGATGCACACTATTTAAAAAGAGAAGATGCATATAATCATGAAGTGCTTTTATGCATTCAAACAGGCAAAAAAATGAATGACGAAGATAGAATGAGGTTTGACACAGACGAGTTATATATTAAATCACCACAAGAAATGATAGACTACTTTAGCAATGTTCCTGAAGCAATTGAAAATACTGTCAAAATTGCAGAAAAATGTAATGTAGAATTTGAATTTGGTCATACTATTCTTCCAAATTATGATGTACCCAAAGAATTCGCAACACATTACGATTATTTAAAAAAACTCTGCGATGATGGTATAAAAAATAGATATGGTAATCAGCCATCAAAAGAAATTTTAGACAGAGCAGACTATGAGCTTAGTGTTATTAACAAAATGGGGTATGTAGATTATTATTTAATTGTTTGGGATTACATTAATTATGCAAAGTCAAAAGGAATTCCAGTTGGTCCAGGAAGAGGTTCAGGAGCTGGATCTATATTGGCATATGCAATTGGTATCACAGATATTGATCCAATAAAATACAATTTGATTTTTGAAAGATTTTTAAATCCTGAAAGAGTTAGTATGCCAGACTTTGATGTCGATTTTTGCTATGAACGACGAGAAGAGGTAATTAACTATGTTTGCGAAAAATATGGACACGATCATGTTTCACAAATTATAACATTTGGTACTATGTCAGCAAGGATGGTAATTAGAGATGTAGGAAGAGCATTAGACCTACCATATGCTGAAGCTGATAGACTAGCTAAAATGATACCAAATGAGTTGCATATTACAATAAAAAAAGCATTAGAACAAAATAGAGAGCTAAGAGAAGAATATGAGAATAATCCAGAAATAACAAAAATTCTAGATATAGCAATGGGACTAGAGGGAATGCCTAGACAGGCTTCAACTCATGCTTGTGGTATTGTTATAACAAAAGAGCCAGTTGTAAATTATGTTCCATTATATATGAAGGATAATGTTATATCAACACAATACATTATGACAACTCTAGAAGAACTAGGACTGCTAAAAATGGACTTCTTAGGGTTAAGAACTTTAACTGTTATACAAGATGCTATCAACTTAGTTAAACAACATAGAGGCATAGATGTAGAATTTGATCCAGAAATGAAAGATCCTAAGGTATATAAATTATGGGCTAATGGAGAAAGCTGCGGAATATTCCAATTTGAAAGCCAAGGTATGACAAACTTTATGAAAGAGTTAAAACCAGATAGTTTGGAAGATATTATAGCAGGAGTTTCATTATATAGACCGGGCCCAATGGACCAAATCCCAAGATATATAAAAAACAAACTTGACCAAGAACACGCAGAATATACACATCCAGCATTAAAGCCAATTCTAAATGTAACATATGGATGTATGGTATATCAAGAACAAGTAATGCAAATAGTAAGGGACTTAGCAGGTTATTCTCTAGGAAGAGCAGATTTAGTAAGAAGAGCAATGGGAAAGAAAAAGCTAGATGTAATGGCAAAAGAAAGAGAATATTTTATACATGGAAAATTAGACGAGCAGGGAAATGTCGAAATCCCTGGTTGCATAAGAAATGGAATAGATGAAGCATCAGCCAATAAAATATTTGACGAAATGGCTGAATTTGCAAAATATGCTTTTAATAAATCACATGCGGCTGCATATGCTGTTGTATCATACAGAACTGCCTATCTAAAAGCATATTATCCTGAGGAATTTATGGCAGCTACTTTAAATAGCTTTCTTGGCAATTTAGATAAAATACCAGAATATATAATTGAATGTAAAAGATTAAAAATAGATATTCTAAAACCAGATATAAATAAAAGTTCAACCAAATTTACAGTAGACGATAAAAAAATACGCTTTGGATTAGGCAGTATAAAAAATGTTGGAACATCAGTAATAGATGCAATTGTTGCAGAACGCCAAAGGAACGGATACTATAAAGATTTTACAGATTTTTGCGAAAGAGTACAAAATGAGGCTGTAAACAAAAAATGTATTGAGAGTCTAATAAAAGCAGGAGCATTTGATGGATTTAATCAAACAAGAAGTACATTATTGGCATCTTTTGAAACAATTATAGATACAATACAAGACACAACAAGGAAAACTTTAAAAGGGCAAGTAAGCATGTTTGATATAGCAACAGAAAATGAGCAACTAAATGATATAAAATATAATTATACAACTTTAAAAGAATTTTCAGAAAGAGAGCTATTATCAATGGAAAAGGAGATGCTAGGTCTATATATTTCAGGACATCCATTAGAAAAAATGGCAGAAAAATTAGCACAAAAAACAACTATTAACACACTAAAAATGAAGGAACTAAATGAAAATTCAGAAGATGAGAATATAGAAGTGGCAAAAGAGTATAAAGATGGCGAAAATGTAATATTTGCAGGAATTATTAGTAGTGTTAAAAAGAAATATACAAAGACAAACAAATTAATGGCTTTTGCAACTGTAGAAGACTTATATGGTCAAGCAGAAATAATTATCTTTGAAAATTGCTATAGAAATTGTTCAGATATACTATTAACAGACAAAATTGTTGTAATTGAAGGAAGACTAAGCATAAGAGAGGATGAAGATGCAAAAATAGTTGCAAGTAAAATTGTTGAATTTGGAGAAGAAACAAAGCAACAAAAACGCAAACAATTAATATTTAATATTACAGACTTATCAGAGGATTTAAAGGCAAAACTTAGAGGAATGATAAAATTCTTTAACGGAGAAAAAAATAATATGCCATTATACATCAAAGAGCATGACGAATTAAAGGAATGTGGCTCAATTTATTTAACAAACGAGATATTAGAGCAATTTAAAGAATTACTGGGAGAAGACAGAATTCAGTATGAGAGTTAGCAAAAAAAGGAGAGAATAAAAATATGAGAATTTTGGCAGTTGGTGACATTGTTGGCGAATGTGGTGTTGAAAAGGCTATACAAGTCATACCACAAATAAAAAAAGAAGAAAATATAGATTTTATTATTGTAAATGGAGAAAATGCAGCAGGAGGAATGGGTTTAACTGAAAAAATATTTAATCAGCTATTAAAATGTGGTGCAGATGTAATAACTATGGGAAATCATACTTGGGGTAAAAAAGAAATATTTAATTTTATAGACCACAAACAAATTATAAGACCAGCAAATTATCCAGAAGGCGTTGTAGGAAAAGGATATGGAATATATGAATGTAAAGGCAAAAAAATAGCCGTTATTAATTTGCTTGGCAGAACTGACATGGGAGTTTTATCAGAAAATCCATTTGTAAAAATAAATGAAATATTAGAAGAAATACAAGGCAAATGCGATTATATAGTTCTAGATTTTCATGCTGAAGCTACAGCAGAAAAAATTGCTATGGGTTATTATGTTGATGGAAAAATTAATATTGTATTTGGTACTCATACACATGTACAAACTGCTGATGAAAGAATCTTAGAGAAAAAAACAGCATATATTACAGATATAGGAATGACTGGTCCTATTGATTCCGTGATAGGAATGGATATAGGAGTTTCAATAAAAAGATTTGAAACAACACTTCCAGAAAAATACAAATTGGCTACCGGAAAATGTAAATGTGATGCATGTATTTTTGACATAAATGACGAAACAGGTAAAAGCGAAAAAATTACTAGAATACTAAGGTGAAATAAGTCGAATATTGTCGATAAAAACTTCCTAAAATTTCCAAAAAATACTAGACAATAATCTGAAAATATAATATAAATATACTTGTTCAAAATTGAAACAAAAATTAAAATTTAGGAGGCAGAAAAAATGGAAGTTTTAAAAATTTCATCAAAGTCAAATCCAAATTCAGTAGCAGGAGCAATTGCTGGATTAGTAAAGGAGAATGACAGAGCAGAAATGCAAGCAATTGGAGCAGGAGCATTGAATCAAGCAATTAAGGCGGTAGCAATAGCAAGAGGGTTTGTAGCACCAGCAGGAGTTGATTTAGTATGTGTACCAGCTTTTGCAGAAGTTCAAGTAGAGGGGGAAGACAGAACAGGAATTAAAATTGTTGTCGAATCTAGAGTATAATAATTTTTTATATAGGGGGAGTATTTTTATATTTAATACTCTCTTTTATTTTAAAATTATAATATAAGTCTTGCAACTTTATATTATTTAATATATTATAATAAATAGTGAAATAGGTATGTGGAGGAAAAGTTGAAAAGTAATGTATTTAAATATATATTTATTATTGTTATAGTAATTTTAATTGGATTTGCTATTTACCAAATATATAATGAGAAACGATTAGAACAAGAAAAATTAATAGTTCCAACAATAAAAGAAGAGGCAGAAACAAAAATTGTTACAGATATTCGCGTTCCAATAGCTAACTTTGACACGATAAATCCAATAATAAGCAAAAACAAAAATGTACAAGATCTATCTAGGCTGATATATGAACCACTTCTAAATATAGACGAGAATTATAAAATAGAACTATGTCTTGCAAAAGAATGGTCGAAAATATCAGAAACATCATACATAATAAAACTAAAAGAAGGAATAAAATGGCATGATTCAGTAGATTTTGATGCAAAAGATGTACAGTTTACTATAGATAAAATAAAAAATGAAGTTCAAGATTCAATTTATGCATGGAACTTGGAAAAAGTAATTAGCGTTGAAGTTATTGATAAATATACTATTAGAATTAATTTAAGCGAGGAGGTTCCATTTTTTGAATATAACTTGAATTTTCCAATAATGGCAAGTCATTATTATTTAAACGAAGACTTTAAAACCAGTAGCAAAAATGAACACCCTGTAGGCACAGGCAGATTTAAAGTAGCAGAAAACAATAGAGATAGCTTACAACTAAAAAAGAACCAAAATTGGTGGAATATTAAAAATGATAATAGCAAATTAGAACTAATCACTGTCAATAAATATTCTAATATGTCAGAAGTATATAATGCCTTTAAAATAGGCAGTATAGATCTACTAAATACACAGACCTTAGATATAGCTTCAAATATAGGAACTATTGGTTTCCAAAGTAAAGAATATAGAGGTAGGCAACTAGATTTTATTGCTTTTAATACAACCAATGCAGTTCTAGAAAATAAAGAAGTTAGACAAGCAATTCAATATGCAATAGATAAACAAAATATTGTAGCAGATGTATATCAGGGCAAATATGATGTATCAAATTTTGTTTTAGATTACGGTAATTATCTATATAATCCAGAAAAAATATCATACGAATACAATCAAGAAAAAGCAAAGCAAATATTAGTAGATAATGGATGGGAATATAAATCAAAACAATGGCAAAAGGTACAAAACTATAGAACGAAAAGGATTAGTTTAAATCTGGTGGTAAATTCATCTAATGAAAGCAGAGTGCGAGTGGCAGAAATTATCAAGGAACAATTGCAAACAGCAGGAATAAAAATAAATTTAATCAAAGCGAATGATAATCAATATAATAATTACTTAAAAAATAAAAATTATGATATGATTTTAACTGGAGTATATTTGCCATATAGCCCTAATCTAACAACATATTTTGGACAAGATAATCTAGCTTTATTTCAAAATGAAGAATTAATTGGACTAATAAATGAAGTAAAAAATATCACTAAAGAAGATACATTAAAAGAAAAATACGCAAGGATAGAAGAAATATATCAAGAAGAATTGCCATATGTTTTTCTATACAACAGCAAAGAAACTTTTATCTATGCTAACAACCTAATAGGAAATATAAGTCCATTTTCTTATAATATATATAATCAAATAAATACTTGGTATAGACAATAATTTTACAAAGGACAAAAAAGAACAAATTTTTTGTAAAAAGTATTGACAAAAGAAAAATTAAATGTAATAATGTAACCATACAAACAGATGTTTAAAAATAGGAGGAAATTATGAGTAAAGATGTAATTGAAAATACAGAAAAAAGAAAGGCTTTAGAAGCTGCAATGGGGCAAATAGAAAAACAATTTGGTAAAGGTTCAGTCATGAAATTAGGGGAATTTCAAGCAATGAATGTAGAAGCAATTCCAACAGGTGCATTGGGAGTTGATATTGCACTTGGAATAGGTGGAGTACCTAGAGGAAGAATAGTGGAAATATTTGGACCAGAATCTTCTGGAAAAACAACATTAGCATTACATGTAATTGCGGAAGCACAAAGACAAGGTGGAGAAGCAGCATTTATTGATGCAGAACATGCATTAGACCCAGTTTATGCTAAACACTTGGGAGTTAATATAGATAATTTAATTGTTTCACAACCAGATACAGGTGAACAAGCATTAGAAATAGCTGAAGCACTAATAAGAAGTGGAGCATTAGATGTTATTGTAGTAGACTCTGTTGCAGCATTAGTACCAAAAGCCGAAATAGATGGAGAAATGGGAGATTCACACATAGGTTTACAAGCAAGACTTATGTCACAAGCACTAAGAAAATTAGCAGGTGCCATAAATAAGTCAAAAACAGTTTTAATATTTATAAACCAATTAAGAGAAAAAGTTGGAATTATGTTTGGAAATCCAGAAACAACACCAGGAGGACGAGCTTTAAAATTTTATGCTTCTGTTAGAATAGATATTAGAAAAATCGAAAACATTAAGCAAGATGGTGAAGTAGTAGGAAATAGAGCTAAAATAAAAGTAGTAAAAAACAAAGTTGCTCCACCATTTAGAGAAGCAGAATTTGATATTGTATATGGAAAAGGAATATCAAAAGAAGGTAACATATTAGATATAGCAGTAAATCTAGATATAATAGAAAAAAGTGGATCATGGTTCAGCTATAATGGAGAAAGAATTGGACAAGGTAGAGAAAATGTAAAAAAATATCTACAAGATAATCCTGAAGTAGCAAAGCAAATTGAGCAAAAAATAAGAGAAAATTTCTCAGAAGCATTTGAAAAAAGTTTAGGAGATAACCTAGAGGAAGATGCTATAGAAGAACCAGAAGAATAGAGAGGTATATTATGTATTCAGTTGAGGAATTTCAAGAGCAAAAATCAAAGGTAATGAATTTTATTCTATATAAAAAAAGAACAGAGAAAGAAGT
This sequence comes from uncultured Clostridia bacterium, assembly GCA_947632535.1. Taxonomy (GTDB): domain Bacteria; phylum Bacillota; class Clostridia; order TANB77; family CAG-508; genus CANRPR01. The sequence continues at coordinate 24,822 of CANRPR010000011.1, forward strand.
AAAAAACAAGTTCTATGGCATAATACCAGACGATATGCTAGAAGAAATTATTGAATATGTAAAAGAAGCAGGATACTTAAGTGATGCAGATTATATAGAAAAAGCAATTAATGAATTTATGAAACTAAAAAATTTGTCTATAAAGGAAATAGCATACAAGCTATATGCAAAAGGAATAAAAAAAGAGGACTTGGAAAACTATTTAGATGCACATAAAGACGAACTGGAAGAATATGAAAAAAGTTCTGCTAATAACATCTATAATAAAAAAATTAAAACAACAGATAAAGAGCAAATAAAAAGCTATTTGATAAAAAAAGGATACAATAAAGATATTATTTATGATTTAATAAACTAGTATACAGAAGGGAATGGGAACACACTAATGCCAAATATATTAACAAGACAAACCAACAAATACGCAATAAAAATTGAAAATTTTGAGGGACCTTTAGACTTACTTTGTCATTTAATAGATAAGAATAAAATGGATATTTATGATATTAAACTTAGTGAAATAACAGATCAATACATAGAATATATAAGCCAAATGGAAGAGTCAAAATTAGAAGTAGCAAGTGAATTTTTAATAATGGCAACCACATTATTATATATAAAGTCTAAAGGACTATTGCCTAAACAAGAGGAAGCAGAGGAAGAGCTGACAGAGGAACAACTAATCGAAAGAATTATTGAGTATAAAAAATATAAGGAAATTACAAAAAGTTTAAAAGAAAACTATGATACATATAGTTATCAGATATTCAAAGAGCAAGAGAATATTGAACTTCCTAAACAAAAACTAGAAAAGAAGTATGAAAAATATATAATATCAGATATATATAGACAAGTTGTAGAAAGAAATGAAGTGAGATTAAACCAAAACGCAGATAATATAAAAAAGATTGCAATAACAGATACATATACAGTTGCAAGTAAAGTAAAAGAGATTTTTAAGGAATTAATAAAAAGACCTAAATTTATTTTCAATAAAATGTATACGCTATCTAAGTGCAACAAAGTTGAAGTAGTAACAGCATTTACTGGACTACTTGAACTTACTAGGAGAGACAAGGTACTAGCAACTCAAGAAAAACTATTTGGTGATATTTGGGTAGAAAAGAAAAATAAGTAAGAAAAAATGTTTAAAAAATATAAAACAGTAAAAACTAATATTGTAAGAAGGTGAACTACTTATGATATTAGTTTTTATTTTAGCATTTATAATTTTAGTAAATGTAGTATTTATTTTGAGTAGTATTAAATTAAATATTAACAAATTAGTTATAGATAATGAAAAAACAGAAGAATCTCAAACAGATTTTATAAAGGAATTACATATTTATTTTCAAATATACTTTTTAAACAAAATAAAAATAGCACAAATAGAAATAAATAAGGAGAAAATAAAAAAAATACCAATTGGAAAGATAAAAGAAAAACTAAAGAAAATTAATATTGAAGAGCTAAAAAATTCAGAACTTGAAAAAAAGGAGATAAAAAAAGCTTTTGAGGCTCTAAAAATTGATTTAGAAAAATTAAAATTTCAAATAGATGTAGGGACAGAAAGTGTATTACTTACAAGTGCAATTGTGACAATAATCTCCTCGCTTACAGGAATAATAATATCTAAAATTATAAAAGAATATAACAAAGACAAATATTACTATAAGATTATGCCAATTTATAATAACGAAAATAAAATAAAGTTAAACTTTAAATGTATAATTTGTATAAAATTGGTACATATTATTTATGTAATATATATTTTAATAAAAATGAGGAGAGTGAAGAAAAATGAACGAGCATCCAATAGAAGGGCTTATGATTACAGCTATGAATAGTATTCAAGATATGATAGATGTTAATACAATTATAGGAGAGCCAATTGAGACAAATAATAATGTTGTAATTATTCCTATATCAAAAGTAAGCTTTGGATTTGCAGCAGGAGGAAGTGAGTTTAAAGGTGAGACAATAGACGAATACACAAAAAGAGAACAAGAAGAAGAAATACAATATAAATTACCTTTCGGAGGTGGTAGTGGTGCAGGAGTAAATATTAATCCAATGGCATTCTTAGTGATTCAAGCAAATAATGTAAAATTGCTACCTATAAATCATTCATCAGCAATAGACAAGCTATTAGACTATATGCCAGATTTAGTTGATAAAGCCAATTCTTTAATGTGCAAGGCAATGCAGAACAAAAAAGAAGAAAAAGTTAAAGAAAAATCCGAGTCAAAGGCTAATAGCACAAATGCAAAAAATAATACTACCCAAGAAAATATAACAACCAAAACAAGACCAAGAAGAAATAGAGAACCACGCCAACACAATAATATAACATATGAATTTGAATATAATCCAGTAGAAAATGACATGGAAGATATTGAGTATGACAATTTTGAAAACAAACAAGATTATGACGACTAAAAAAGAAGAATGTTTTAGAATAAAAACTAGAACATTCTTCCTTTTTTAAAATTTATAGTCAATTTCGAATTGCTTATTATTCAGATAATTCAAAATACCTGCATCAGTTGTAAACTTAAATTGAACCAAATAAGCACAAAGTTTTTGAAATTTTGCATGATATTTTTTATTTATTTCATTAAAACCATATTTTCCATCACCAATAATAGGGCAACCAATGTGAGCCAAATGAGCTCGAATTTGATGCGTTCTGCCAGTATGTAAAGTTATATCCAATAGAGATGCATTATTATCATATTTTAAAACTCTATAACTTGTTACAATTTTTTGATAGCCCTTTCTAGGCTCGTCAATAACATACACTTGAGACTTTTTGGCATCTTTAAATAAATAGGCAGTAAGAGTATCTGAAACTTTAGGCAATTTTCCGTATACAAGACAAGCATAATGTTTAACAATCTCTCTATTTTTAAATTTCTCAAACAAAATACTTAAAGCAATAGAATTTTTTGCAAAAATCACAAGACCAGCAGTATTTCTGTCCAATCTATGACAAGGTTCGCAATAAGAATAAGTTTTTAGTAAATCTTGCTTTAAATCACTCGTTACCTCTATTCCGGTAGGCTTATTAATAATTAAAATATTATCATCCTCATACACTTTTGAATAATTAATGCTATTGCCAAACAATAACTCGTCAGCAATATATATAGACACTTCGTCATTACAGCACAAAGTCACATTACTATTTACTCTTTGCCCATTAATGCGAATATCCTTTTTGCGTAATGCCTTATAAACAGTGTTAATATTAAGCCCAGAAAAAGAATCTAAAAGAAGATTATTTAATTTTTTTCCATCATATTTTTTATTTACAATTAAAGTTTTCATAAATATATTATATAAAATAAAAAATAGGTTTGCAATAACATTAGGCATATTCTTGCTTTTTTTGTAAGCTTATAGTAGAATTTAAAATATGAACTATAGAATATAAGCTATAAAATTAGAGAAGCGTCCCTAATTGGACAAAATGTCCAAAAAAGAACCGTCCCCATTTGGACATTGGGCACGAAAAAAAGGAGAAAATATGGTAGTAGAAGTTGTTATTAATAGTATAGCAAAGAGTTTGAATAGAATATTTGATTACCATGTACCAAATAGTATGGAAAGTGATATTAAAGTGGGAAGCAGAGTGCTACTTCCTTTTGGGTTTGCAAAGTTACCCGAGGAGGGGTTTGTGATTGGAATAAAGGATTCTTCTGAATATATGGATAAGCTAAAGGATGTTATTGAGGTTGAGGATTCTGAAGGGATTAGTGATAAGAATATTGAACTTGCAAAGTGGATGTCTAAAAGATATTTTTGCAATATTTCGGATTGTATAAAAATGATGTTGCCACCAGGAACTGCTACAAAGAAAATAGAAAATAGGGTAACGGAAAAAACTTTGAACTTTGTTTATTTAAAAAAAGATGAAGAGGAAATTATTGGAGAAATTGAGGATGGAAAAAAGATAAAGTCTGAAAAGCAAATTCGAGCTTTAAGGTTTTTGATTGATAATGCAGGTACAGATGTTTTAACAACAGATTTACAAATGTTTGCTGATGTTTCTAGAGCTGTAATTAATACCCTTGTGAAAAATGGATATATTGAAATAGTAGAAAAGCAAGTGGATAGGAATTCATTTGTTAACAGAAATGTTACTAAGGATGCAGAATTAGTTTTTACGGATGAACAACAGAATGCTTTTGATAGAATTAATAAAACTATTAAAGAAAATAAATTTGGTGAATTTTTATTATATGGTATAACTGGTTCTGGTAAAACAGAGGTGTATTTGCAATTAATAAAAGAAATAATAAGTAAAAATAAATCAGCTATAATGTTAGTTCCTGAAATTTCTCTAACACCTCAAATGATAAATAGATTTATTGCAAGATTTGGCGAAGAAAAAATTGCAGTTTTGCATAGTAAGCTATCTGTTGGAGAGCGTTTTGACCAATGGAATAGAATAAAAAATAATCAGGCACAAATTATTATAGGAGCAAGGTCAGCTATTTTTGCACCTGTTCAAAATTTAGGACTAATTATTATGGACGAAGAACATGATGCATCATACAAATCAGAGATGCCACCAAGGTATCATGCAAGAGAAATTGCTGAATATCTAGCAAGGCAAGATAATATACCGTTAGTATATGGAAGTGCAACTCCAGACATAACTACTTTTTACAAGGCACAAAATAAAGAAATAGAATTACTAACTTTAACTAAAAGAGCTAATAATTCAAAACTACCAGAGGTAAAAGTAGTAGATTTAAAAGAAGAACTTGCAAAAGGTAATAAAACTATGTTTAGCTTAGAATTATACAATGAAATGAAGAAAAATATTGAACAAAATAATCAAACCATTTTATTTCTAAATAGACGAGGCTACTCTACTTTTATTATGTGTAGGGAGTGTGGTTATACTGTAAAATGTAAGAACTGCAATATAGCATTAACATACCATGCAAGAGAAAATAAGCTAAAATGCCACTATTGTGGCTACGAACAAGACAATATTACAGTTTGCCCAGAATGTGGAAGCAAAAAGGTAAAATATTTTGGTACAGGTACCCAAAAACTAGAAGAACAGGTAAAGCAAATATTTAAAAATGTTTCAACAATAAGGATGGATGTGGATACTGTTACCAAGAAAAATTCTCATGAAGAGATATTAACCAAATTTAAAGAAGAGAATATAAATATTTTAATAGGAACACAAATGGTGGTAAAAGGACATCATTTTCCAAAAGTAACTTTGGTAGGTGTTGTTGCGGCAGACGGTAGCTTAAATATAGATGATTATAGAGCAAGTGAAAGAACTTTCCAACTACTTACACAAGTTGCAGGAAGGGCAGGAAGGGAAAAGTTACCCGGGAAAGTAATAATACAGACATACAATCCAGATCATTTTAGTATTGAATGTGCACAAGAACAAAATTATGATAAATTTTATAAAACAGAGCTTATTCTAAGAAAACAATTGAACTATCCGCCGTTTTGCGATATAATACTAATTGGTATTAGTTCAGATAATGAAAAAATGGTGCAAAATGTTGCAAATAAGATGTATGAATTATTAAAAAACAACTTGAAAACAGTAGAAAATATTAATATATATACACCTATGCCAGCACCAATTGACAAAATAAAAAATAGATACCGCTGGAGAATTATTTTGAAAGGAAATTTCAACAATAATGTAATAGATGGAATAAACATGACTTTGGAAGAAATATACAACAATAAATTGGGAAATACAAGAATAGTTGTGGATGTAAATCCTATGAATATGGCGTAAAAAAGAAATGGGGGAAGAAATATGGCAATAAGAAATATAAGACAAGAAGGAGACGAAATATTAAAAAAAGTATCTAGAGAAGTTGATGTAGTAGATGACAAAATAAAAGAATTAATAAAAGATATGTTAGAAACAATGCATCAGCAAAATGGAGTTGGACTAGCAGCAGTTCAAGTAGGAATTTTAAAGAGAATTATTGTAATAGATTTATATGACGATAATCCTCCAATAGTATTAATTAATCCTGTTATAATAGAGCAAAAAGGGGAACAGACTGTAGAAGAGGGTTGCTTGAGTTTCCCAAATAAATATGCACAAGTAGTAAGACCAAAAGAAATACAAGTAGAAGGATTAAATGAAAACGGAAAAAAGGTTAAGATTAAGGGGAAAGATTTATTAGCACAAGCTTTAGCTCATGAAATAGACCACTTAAATGGACATGTTTTCGTTGAAATTATGATTCCGGGAACATTAGAATATGTAACTCCAGAGGAAGAAACAAAAAAATAAGTTATATATAGTCATGCTTATATGGAAAGAAGGAATAAGTTTGAAAATATTATTTATGGGAACACCAGACTTTGCAGAAATCTCATTAGAAGAATTGTATAATGCTGGATATGATATAGTAGGGGTTGTAACAAATCCAGATAAACCAAAAGGCAGAGGAATGAAAATGTTATATACACCAGTAAAAGAATATGCATTGTCAAAAGACTTAATAGTAATGCAACCAGAAAAGGTAAAGGATAATCCGGATTTTTTTAAACAGGTACAAAAGTTAGCACCTGACTTAATTTGCGTTGTAGCATATGGAAAAATTTTACCTAAAGAGATTCTAGACATTCCACACTTAGGTTGTATAAATTTACATGGATCACTGCTTCCAGAATATAGAGGAGCAGCACCAATTCAATGGGCTGTTTTAAATGATGATGCAAAAACAGGAGTTACGACTATATATATGAATGAAAAAATGGATGCAGGAGATATAATTTTGCAAGAAGAAGTAATGATTGATGAAAATGAAACAACTGGGGAGTTGTGGGATAAACTAGCTAAAAAAGGTGCAAAACTATTAAAAAGAACAGTTGAACAAATAGAAATTGGAAAAGCACCAAGATGCAAGCAACCAGATAATTATACTTTAGCTCCAATGCTAGATAAAGAAATGTCTAAGATAAATTGGATGGAAATGACAAGTAGCAAAATAAAAAACTTAGTACGAGGTTTAAATCCAATTATGGGAGCTTATGCTATATATTCTGAGAAAAAAATAAAACTTTGGAAAGTAGAAATTGTAACTAATGAAGGAATTAAGCAAAATTCTGCAGCAGCGGGTACGGTTTTGTGTGCCAATGATAAAGAAGGATTATATATAAAAACAATAGATGGAGTAATTAAAGTGCTAGAAATACAAGGGGAAAACAGTAAAAAAATGCCTATATCAGACTTTTTAAGAGGAAACAAAGTTCAAGTGGGCAGTAAGTTTGAATAAGATAAAAATAGAAAGGAAAAAGACAAATGAAAAAAGTATTATTAGATGCAATAAAGAAATATAAAATACAAATAATATTGCATGCCATATTTATAGGAATTCATATTTATATATTAACAATTCCACCAAAACTTATAGGAAATATGATAGATTTACTATATAATTTAGAGGAAAACAAACAAGCTATTCTAAATATTACCTATCAACTTTTAGGAATATGTATACTTTTCTTTGTAGTTAGGTTTTCATGGAAGAGTTTGGAAAATTATGTAGTGCGTGGAACTGAAAAAGATATAAATATAAAATTATTTCAAAGATTTTTAAAACTAAAATTACAAAACATACAAAATATAAAAAATGGAGAAATTATGTCATATTTTGTAAAAGATGTAAATGAGATAAGAGCGGCAATTTATAGAATTATGACATATGGTAGTAGAATTATATTTACATTTATTATTGCAATATATCAAATGGCAAGTGGTGTAAACATTAATTTAACAATAGCAGTAATGCTTCCAATTATTGTGGCAACATATCTTGTTATAAAAATAAAGAAATATGTTGAAACAAGCTTCAAAAAATCTCAAGATAAGTTCACAGAATTATCAGAATATATACAAGAAAGTACAGATAGTATTAGAACAACAAAAGCTTATGCATGCGAAGGGGAACAACTAAAAGAATTTATTAGAAAAAATAGAATAGTGCGTCAATCAAATAATGCAGTGGATGTATTTTCAAACTTATTATCTACATGTACAAAAATGTGTTTTGGAATATGCTATTCTATATCATTAATATATGGTTCAAAATTAGTGTTAGATGGAAAAATTACAATAGGTGAATTAGTGGCTTTTAATGGATATATAGGTTTATTCGTTAATCCGGTAAATTGGATACCAGAACTAATTGCAAGGGTAAAAAGAATGCAAATTTCATACAAAAGATTGGATGCAATTTTCGATTTAGAAGTAGAAAAAATAAATGTAAAAGAACATATAAAGAGTGATAACTTAAATGGAAGTATAGAAATAAGGAACTTGACTTTTAGCTATCCGGGAAGTATAGATACAGCATTAGAAGATATTAATATAGAAATCAAAGTTGGACAAACTCTGGGAATAATAGGAACAATAGGAAGTGGAAAAACAACTTTAATGAATTTATTAACAAGACTATATACAGTGCCATATGGAAAAATATTAATTGATGGAAAAGATATAAATGAAATACCAATAGAGGTGTTAAGAAATAATATATGCTATGTAACACAAGACAACTTTTTATTTTCAACTACGTTAAGAGATAATATAAGTTTATTTAAAGAAGAATATGACGATAGCGAAATAAAAGAAAGTACTAGAAAAGCTGTAATATATGATGATATACAAAATATGCCTAATGGATTACAAACTGTAATTGGTGAAGGGGGCGGAGATTTATCAGGCGGTCAAAAGCAAAGAGTAGCTATCTCAAGAGCGTTTTTAAAAAATAGTAGAATCTTAATATTTGATGATACTTTCTCAGCTTTAGATAATAAGACGTCTGAGAAATTAATAGATAATATTAGAGAATTAACACAAGATAAAACTTGCATTATTATTTCAAATAAGGTATCAGATGTGAAGAATAGTGATAATATTATTGTTTTAGACGAATCAAGAATTGTAGAACAAGGAACACATGAAGAATTAATGGAGAAAAATGGAATATATTATGAATTTTTTGAGCAACAAGCTAGTAGAGAAGAAGAAAATATTTTAGCATAGATAAGGAGAAAACTAATGAGGAATCAAACTATAAAACGAATTATAAAAATGTTAAAACCGCAATATAGGTCAATTATAATTATATCTATATTGGCAATTATAATTAATTTAGGAGAGATAGCTAAACCATATTTAGTAAAAATAGCGATAGACGATTACATAAGCTTAGGAGTATGGGAAAAAGGAGCAATATCAATAGGTATTATAGGTGCGATTTATATAGCAATTGCGATCATTGGTGAAATATTAAATTTTGTAACTACCACCGCAACAAGCATGATGGGAGAAAATGTTGTATACACACTTAGAAATAAGCTATACAAATATGTTCAACACGCTAATATTCCATTCCATGATAAAACACCATCTGGTACATTATTTGTTAGGATAACTAGTGATGTAGAAGATATTACGACTTTTTTTAAAGATGTTGTTTCTACATTTGTGAAAGATGTTGTTATGATAGTTGCATTAGTAATTATGATGTTTACTTTAGATGTTAAGTTAGCAGGAATATGCTTTTTAATGTTGCCTGCTTTAGCGATAATATCAGCCATTATTACTAAAATTAGTAAAAAAGTAAGAGAATATTCAAAAAAAGTTAAAACTCAATTAAATATATTTTTAGCAGAATCAATTTATGGAGTTAAATTAATAAAAATATTCAATAGACAATATGAAAAAGAAAAGGAATGCAAAGAATTATCTATAAAGTTTTGGAAATCTAGAAGACCAGTATCATATGTAGAAGCGGTGTTAGGAGCGATTTTATTCTTTTTTGAGAATCTAGGCGTTTCAATAATCATGTGGATATCAGTAAACAAATTATTTGGAATAGATTTAGAGGTAGGAGTTATATATATTTTTGTGACATATATTAAGCAGATATTTGAACCTATCAATCGTATTATGGAAAACTTTGAAACAATCCAAGAAGCTACGGTTTCAATTAATAAAATATATGATATATTGGATCATAAAGAATATTTAGAGGACTTTGAAAAAGGAATTGAGTTAGAGGAAGTAAAGGGAAAGATAGAATTTAAAAATGTATGGTTTGCATACGAAGGAGAAAATTGGATTTTAAAAGGTATTAGTTTTGTGGTAGAACCAGGACAGAGTATAGCATTAGTTGGAAAAACAGGTTCTGGAAAAACAACAATTATAAATTTAATTAATAGATTTTATGATATTCAAAAGGGCGAGATTTTGCTAGATGGAATAAATATAAAGGATATAAACTTGCGTTCTCTTAGAAAAAGTATTGGTGTTATTTTACAAGATCCATTTATATTTGCTAGAAGTATTAAGGATAATATTCGATTAAATGAAAATTTATCTGATGAAGCTATAATGGAAGCAGTAAGATTATCATCAGCAGAAGATTTTGTGAAAGCATTACCACATGGAATTGAAGAAATAGCAAGTGAAAGAGGCAACTCGTATTCAGCAGGAGAAAAGCAGTTGCTTGCATTTGCAAGAATATTTGCACATGAACCAAAAATTTTCGTATTAGATGAGGCAACAGCTAATATAGACACAAAAACAGAAGCAGCCATTCAAAAGTCTATAGATAAAATTTCAAAAGAAAAAACTTCAATATTTATTGCACATAGACTATCCACAATTATTGGCGTTGACAAAATAATAGTTCTATATAATGGAGAGATAATAGAGCAGGGAAGTCATAATGAGCTTGTAAACAAAACTGATGGATATTATAGTAAATTGTATAATTCATATTATAGTAATTTAGCAGAATAGCTGTTGACATAAAAACTAAAAATGATAAAAATAAATAGCTTATATCTATATGATATAGGCTATTTTTGGCTCCTCTTGTTGGACTCGAACCAACGACCTATCGGTTAACAGCCGAGCGCTCTACCAACTGAGCTAAAGAGGAATATCTTTAACAAATGATATTGTATATTTGTTAATTTATTTTGTCAATACTATTTTAAAAAAATTTTAAAATTTTATACATAAATATATAAATAAAATAATAAAAAAACAAATAAATATATTGTAAAATATATAGAAAAATGATAAGATGTAAACACAAATTACAAAACTAATGATAAGGAGTAAAAACATGAATATATATAAAAGTGAAAAAGGAATTACATTAATGGTATTGGCTCTTACAATTTTAGTACTTGCAATGATAACAGGAGTTGGAATTTATGGAGCAACAAAAGGAATATCAACTGCTAAAGATTCTAAACTAATGACAGAAGTAAAAATGGTACAACAAGGTGTAATAGAGCAATATGTAAAATACAAAACAACACAAAACAAGGACTACATAATAGGCTCAAAGATGGACATAAATTATGTAACTAAAATGGCAATGTCAAATGGTTTTGAACTAGTTTATCCTTCTGGTTATGAATATGACGATTATTATAAACTATCAAAAGCAGATATGGAAAAATTGGGATTTCAAAATATAACTGACGAATATGTTGTTAATTATGTATCAGGAGAAGTAATGAATTATACACATATAACAGATAGCAAGGGAAATCCTGTATATGTGAGAGCAGATAGTTTTAAGCAGTAAAGTAAAGGAGTTAGCAATGGAAAATAGTATTTTCGAAGAACTTTGCAAAGTATTAGGAGAACAAAAGATTACTAAAAATGAACCAATGAGTAATCATACAACATTTAAAATTGGAGGCAAGGCAGATTTCTTTGCAAGAGTTACTACTATTTGTGAATTACAGGAAACAATAAATATAGCAAAAAAATATAATTTACCAATTACAGTAATAGGCAATGGAAGCAATATATTAGTAAGAGATAATGGAATAAGAGGTATAGTTATTCAAATAGGTATTGAAAACTATAACATATCTTCTGATATTGTAACAGTAGGAGCAGGAGTTAAACTATCAGCATTAGCACAAAAATTATTAAAAGAAGGAATAACAGGATTTGAATTTGCGTCTGGGATACCAGGAACAATTGGTGGAGCAGTTAAAATGAATGCTGGTGCCTATGGCAAAGAAATGTGTAATATTGTTGAGAACACTAAATATCTTGATACAACTAATAACGAAATAAAAGAGTTAAATAATAATGAACAAGAATTTGAATATAGAAACAGTATTTTTTCAAAACATAAAGAATATATAATTTTAGAAACAGTTCTTAAATTACAAAAAGGAAAACAAGAAGAAATAAAAGAAAAAATGCAAGAATATATGGATAAAAGAAAACAAACACAACCAATACAATATCCAAATGCAGGTAGCACATTTAAAAGAGGTAATGGATATATAACAGCAAAATTGATTGACGAAAGCGGATTAAAAGGCTATTCTTTTGGAGGTGCACAAGTGTCAAGCTTACATGCTGGATTTATTATTAATAAAGGCAATGCTACAGCAGAAGATGTTTTACAACTAATCAAACATATACAAAATACAGTATATGAAAAATTTAATATTAATATAGATTTAGAAATAGAAGTAATAGGAGAATAAAAATACTTTTTGAAGTAGAAGAAAGGATGTTATAAATGAAGGGCTTTTTAGAATGGTTTAAATCAAGTACAAAAATGAAAAGATGGATACTAATGATTTTAATAGGAATTATTTTAGCATGTTATGGAATGGCAACTGTATTAGTAACAAAAGAAATGTCTTTTGCAAATGTTGGAAAAATTATAGTTATATTTGTAGTAGGATTTACTTGTATAATATTAGGAGTAATTTTTGCACAAAAGCGTACAATGGAATTATTAATTGAAGCAAGTGATTTAAGGCTAGAAAAAGGAGCAAAAAATGTTAATGTAAAATCATTAATATTTAATAAAAAAATTTACAATGAAGGCCCTAAAATAGTTGTAATAGGTGGTGGCTCTGGATTAAATACAGTATTAAAAGGAATTAAAAACTACACCAATAATATTACAGCAATAGTAACAGTTTCAGATTATGGAAAAGTTCCTACAAATTCAAGAAAAGAACTAGAATTACTACCAAGTGATGATATAAAAAACAGTTTAATCTCTTTAGCATATAATGAAGAAGAAATGGAACAATTACTAGATTATACATTCTCTAGTAAATTAAGAGATCTAAATTTTGGAGATATATATTTATCTGCCATGAAAAATGTACATAAGGATTTTTCAGATGCAATATCTGCAAGTCCTAAAGTATTAAACATATCAGGTAAAGTTTTGCCAGTTACAACAGACGAAATGACAATATGTGCTGAACTTGAAAATGGAATGATAGTTGAAGAAAAAGAACAAATACCACAAGTAGTATATGATAAAGTTACAAAAATTAGCAGGATGTATATTTCACCAAGTAACTGTATACCAGCACCAGGAGTACTAGAAGCAATTAGTGAAGCAGATGCTATAATTATAGGACCTGGAAGCCTATACACTAATGTTATACCAAATCTATTAATAAAAAATGTAGCAAAAACTATCAAGGATAGTAAAGCAATAAAAATATATGTTAACAACATAATGACAGAACCAGGACAAACAGATAATTACTCTATTTCTGATCACATCAAAGCAATTGTAGACCATGCGGGAGAAGGTATAATAGACTACTGCATTTATGATACAGGGGAAATAGTACCAGAATTTGTTAGAAGATATAATAAAGAAGGACAAGATTTAGTTGAGCAAGATGTACAAAAATGCAAAGAACAAGGCATTAAAATGATACAAAGAAATATGTCTGATATAATAGATGGAAACATTAGACATAATCCAAGAGCAATTGCAGAAGCTGTAATAGAAATTATTTGTGATGACTTAAAATATAGAGATAAAGAAAATGACCCAGAATATATAATGATGAAAGCAAAAATAAAAGAAGAAAAGCGTAAAAAGAGAAATATTAGACCTATTTATAAAAACAAGAGTAAGAATAAAGTACAAAACAGCAAAGGTAGTCATGTAAAAAGAAAAGCTAGTAAATTTAATGAAAAATATAAAGAAAGAATAAAATCAATACAAACAAGTGAAGAACAAATGTATAAAAATAGAAAAAAACTAGAGAAATAATATATAGGAGGAAAACAAATGAAATTTGCGGGAAAGGAAATAAATTTGCAAGATGGAATAACAAAAGAATGGATTATTACAAATGGAATAGGTGGATTTGCATCTTCAACTATAGTAGGATGCAATACTAGAAAATATCATGGATTATTAATAGCACCATTAACTCCACCCGCCAGAAGATTTTTAATACTATCAAAAATAGACGAAAGCATAACATTCAAGGGAGAAGAATATAATTTATATACAAACATGAACAGAAACTATATTTCAGAAGGACATAAGTACTTACAAAGTTTTGAAAAAGAGTATTTTCCTATTTTTACATATAAGGTAAAAGATACATCTATTACCAAAATAATATGTATGAAACACATGGAAAACACAGTTTGCATTATGTACAGAATAAAAAATGGAAACCACCCATCAACACTCAGATTTTCACCAATTGTTAATTACAGAGATTTCCATCAAATGAACACTAATCATAATTTTGATGTTAAGCAAGAAATTAGAAATAACAAAGTAAAAGTTATAGTAGATAAACATGCAGATAAGCCTATTTACATTAATTGTGATGCAGGAAGATACATTGACTATGAAAATAACTTCTACAAAAACATGTATTATGTAGAAGAAGAAAAAAGAGGATTTTATCCTGAAGAAGATCATGTTGTAACAGGAACTTATGAAATAGAATTAAGACCAAATCAAGAAAAAGAAATATCAATTGTGTGCTCTCTAGAAGAAAATATTGACGAAATTGATATAAAAGATGTAATAAATAAAGAAATTATTAGAATTAATGAACTTGTATTAGATTCTGGTTTTATTAACATCAAAAAGCAAAAAGAAACAGAAGAATACAAAAAATTAATTCGAGATTATATTATTGCTACAGATAATTTTATTGTATATAGACCATCATTTGCCTTACACACATTAATAGCAGGTTATCCATGGTTCTTAGATTGGGGAAGAGATGCACTTATATCTTTTGAAGGAACTTTACTTTTACCTCACAGATACAATATAGCAAAAGAAGTTTTATTAACATTTACAAAAAATGTAAAATTTGGACTAGTGCCAAATGGATATTCAGGCTTTGATAATAGACCATTATATAATAGTGTAGATGCATCATTACTATTATTTGAGCAAGTAATAAAATATTTAAAATATACTAATGACTATAAATTTGTAAAAGAAAAAATTTATCCGCTTCTATTAAACATAATAGCATCATATGAAAGTGGAATTGATATAGACGATAACAATATATATGTTGACAAAGATGGGCTATTAGTATCAGGCACTCCAAACACCCAAAACACATGGATGGATGCTAAATATGGGGACTATGCTGTAACACCACGAAATGGAAAAGCTGTTGAAATTAATGCACTATGGTACAATGCATTAAAAATAACAGAAGAATTAGTAAAAGAATTTGAAGGAAAAGAACAAGCAAGTGGATATGCAAAATATGCGGCAAAATGCAAAAAATCATTCAATGAAAAATTCTATAATAAACAAAAAAAATGCTTATATGATGTAGTTGGAAATAAGGAAAATGATAAAAAAGTACGACCAAATCAGCTATTTAGTTTATCTTTAACATATCAGGTAGTAGACCCAGCATCACAGCAAGCTGTAGAAATAATTAATACTACAACAAAAAAACTACTTAATAAATATGGACTAAAAACATTAGCAAAAGGCGAGGAAAACTATGTAGAAGTATATGAAGGAGATAGTGCAAAAAGAGATATGAGTTATCACCAAGGTATAACTTGGCCATGGCTATTAGGAATATATAACGATGCATTAAAACATGTAATTGCAGGTCAGAAAGATAAAGAAAAGAAAAAAGAATTACAAGAACAATATATAAAATTTAAAGAGAGCGTAACAGTAACTTTTGAAAAAGCATTAAATGAAGATGGAATGATAGGTAGTATTTCTGAATTATACGATTCAAAAGCACCATATTTGCCAAAAGGAGCATTAGCTCAAAACTGGAGTGTAGCAGAAGTATTTAGAATTATTTTATCAAAATAAAAATGAGTATAATAAAAAAATGACTAATTTTAATAGAAAATTAGTCATTTTTATTGCTAAAAAGCTGATTTAATGATATATTACTATAGTAATAAATTTTTAGGAGGCAGTTAATAATGGGATTATTTAAAACATACAGTGAAAAAGAAGTAAAAAGAGTAATGCCAATTGTAAACAAAATCAATGGCCTAGAGGAAGAAATTTCTAAACTATCAGATGAAGAACTAAAAGGAAAAACAGGATATTTAAAACAACAATTACAAGATGGCAAAACTTTAGATGATATATTACCTGAAGCATTTGCAGTAATGAGAGAAGCATCAAAAAGAGTTTTAGGAATGAGGCATTTTGATGTACAATTAATAGGTGGTATTATTTTACATCAAGGTAGAATTGCAGAAATGAAAACAGGTGAAGGAAAAACATTAGTTGCTACTTTACCAGTATATTTGAATGCGCTAACAGGTAAAGGTGTTCATGTTGTAACAGTAAACGACTATCTTGCAAAAAGAGATAGTGAGTGGATGGGAAAAGTATATAGATTTTTAGGACTAACAGTTGGATTAGTAATAGCTGGAATGAATCCAGCTGAAAAGAAAGCAGCATATGCTTGTGATGTTACTTATGGTACAAATAATGAATATGGTTTTGACTATCTAAGAGATAATATGGTTATATACAAAGAACAAGCAGTTCAAAGAGGATTAAACTATGCAATTGTAGACGAGATAGATAGTATTTTAATAGACGAAGCTCGTACACCATTAATTATTTCAGGTAGTGCAAATGTATCATCAGACTTATATAAAAGAGCAAATGACTTTGTAAAAAGACTATCACCAAAAGTTATAGTTGAAGAAGATATAAAAAATGAAGAACAAAGTGAAGACAATGAAAAATATGACTATATTGTAGACTTAAAAGCAAAATCTGCATCATTAACACAAAAAGGTATAAAGAAGGCAGAAGAATTTTTCCATGTTGAAAACTTTAACGATTTAGACAACTCTGATATAGTACACCATGTAAATCAAGCTTTACGAGCTCATGGTATAATGAAAAATGATATAGACTATATTGTAAAAGATGGCGAAGTACTAATTGTTGACGAATTTACAGGAAGAATTATGTATGGAAGAAGATATAATAATGGATTACATCAAGCAATAGAAGCAAAAGAAGGAGTAAAAATTGCAGACGAATCTAAAACATTAGCTACAATCACATTCCAAAACTACTTTAGAATGTATGACAAACTATCTGGAATGACTGGTACAGCAATGACAGAAGAAAATGAATTTAGAGAAATATATAACCTAGATGTAATTGCAATTCCAACTAATAAACCAATGGTTAGAGCAGATCAAAACGATGTAATATATAAAAATGAGGCAGCAAAATATAGAGCAATTGTAAAAAGCATAAAAGAGAGCAACGAAAAAGGTCAACCAGTTTTAGTTGGTACAGTATCAATAGAAAAATCTGAAAAGTTAAGTAAAATATTAAAAAGAGAAGGAATAAAGCATGAAGTATTAAATGCTAAATATCATGAAAAAGAAGCAGAAATAATTGCACAAGCAGGAAAATTTGGTGCTGTTACAATAGCTACTAACATGGCAGGTCGTGGTACAGATATTATGCTTGGAGGAAATAGTGAATTTTTAGCAAAACAAGAAATGAGAAAACAAGGTTATACTGAGGAGCAAATTGAAGAAGCCACAGCATTTAATGAAACAGAAGACGAAAATATATTAAAAGCAAGAGAAAAATTTAGAGAGCTAGAATCTAAATATGACAATGTAATTAAAGAAGAAAAGCAAAAAGTAATAGATGCAGGTGGATTAAAGATTATTGGTACAGAAAGACATGAATCAAGAAGAATAGACAACCAATTAAGAGGTCGTAGTGGTAGACAAGGAGATGTTGGTGAGTCAAAATTCTATATTGGTCTAGATGACGATTTAATGAAAATTTTTGGTGGAGATATGATTACTAATGTATATAATACATTAGGTGCAGACGAAGATATGCCAATTGAATCTAGAATTATATCTTCAGCGGTAGAAAAAGCACAAAAAAGAGTAGAAGGAAATAACTTTGGAATAAGAAAACATGTATTACAATATGACGATGTTATGAACACTCAAAGAGAAATTATATATGCACAAAGAAAGCAAGTATTAGATGGTGAAAACTTGAAGCAGAATATTTTAAATATGATAAATTCTATTTCAGAAGATGTTGTAGCAGCATATTTTACAAATGGAGAAGAAGCTAATAAAGAAGGACTAATAGAAGAAATAAAAAATACATTTGCAATAGATAGCCTAGATTCATTACAAGAAAGCAAAAATATGAAAAATATAATTGCAGAACTACAAGAAAAAGCAGTTCAAAAATACGAAGAAAAAGAACGAGAAGTTGGCTCAGAAGAACTAAGAGAAATAGAAAGAATTGTTATGCTAAAAGTAGTTGATCAAAAGTGGATGGATCATATTGATGCAATGGATGAATTAAAAGACGGTATTGGACTTAGAGCATATGGTCAAAAAGATCCTGTTATTCAATATAGAATAGAAGGAACAGATATGTTCGACGATATGATAGAATCTATTAAATATGATGTTGTAAAAATTATGATGCATGTACACAAACAAGAAGATATAAGAAGAACAGAAACAGTAAGAATTACAAATGCATCACTAGAAAATATTAATGATGTAGATGGACAGCAAAAACCACATATAACGATTGTAAAAAACGGACCAGATGTGGGCAGGAACGACTTGTGCCCTTGTGGCAGCCGGTAAGAAGTACAAGAATTGCTGCGGTAGGGACGAATAAGAAAAGGATATTAATTGTAAAAATTTAAGGTAGAGATTTAGGTCTTTACCTTAAATTTTTAGAAATATTACTAAATGTATAATAATTTTTTGATAAATTTGGTAAAAAGAAAAAATCTTGTGAAAATTCTATTGACAAAATGCAATTAATTATGCTAATATATATTTTGTTAATAAAATATGCGGATGTGGCGGAATTGGTAGACGCGCTGGTCTTAGGAACCAGTGCCTGTGCGTGGGGGTTCGAGTCCCTTCA